>JAUYSE010000056.1 GCA_030696465.1 Legionellaceae bacterium | reverse complement strand
ATATAATCAGGCGGGAATTCCTTTGATCATAAAACATTGGTGTATTTTTTGATCACGCTTAAAATCTAAATCAATGGTTTCAGCCGTAATATCGCGTACCGTATATTGCTCGGAAATTTCCGGCGATAATTTAAATTGCCGAAAATTCGTCGAAAAATATAGAGTACCATCGACCGTTAATAAACGCATGGCAGCATGGATCAGTGATTCATGGTCGCGTTGTATATCTAATGTATTACTCATCCGCTTTGAGTTAGAAAAACTAGGCGGATCCAAAAAAATCACCTCAAACTTTTCACGTGCATCATTCAGCCAAGTAGTGCAGTCCGCTTGAATAAATTGATGCTTAGATAAATCCAACTTATTCAGCCTGAAATTATCTTCGGCCCAATTTAAATAAGTATTCGATAAATCAACACTGGTGGTATACGCCCCCGCTAAAGCAGCATGCACACTGGCCGTTGCCGTATAACAAAAACAATTTAAAAATCGGACGCCTGGTTTTAATTTTGCGAAGCGTAACCGTAACAAGCGATGATCGAGAAACAAGCCAGTATCTAAATAATCATACAGATTTATGGTAAATTGCGCCTGCCCCTCACGCACCACCAACGTACGCCCCACTTTGTCCATCTTTTGATATTGTGCCGTCCCTTTTTGTTTTTTCCGTTGTTTGACCACGATGTGGTCAACAGGCAAGTCTAGCGCAACCGGTGTAACCTGCATAACATCGAGTGTACGCTGCTCTGTTTTGTGCTCCGGAATAATCGCAGGTGCTGCATATTCTTGTAAGACCGCATAATCATTATATATATCAATCGCGAACGCATATTCAGGTAAATCTGCATCGTATACTCGATAACAACTCACTTGATTGCGTTTGGCCCATTTTTGCAAATGCGCTTTGTTTTTTTGTAAGCGATTGACCAGCATTTGTGCTTTATCAGAAATAACGCCATGCTCACGACCTTTTAATTGATTCTGAGCATCTAAAGTGACGCAATATAATTTACAGGCTAATGCACCATTATAGAGACTATATTGTTTGCCCGCACGTAAGCCTGTCGCTTTAGACAACATCGGATTTGAGGTGAGAATAGCCGCTTGCCATCCTTGATAATGGCTATGCATAATGCGACCAAAATCTTGATATAAGGAGAGTAATTCTGTGACTTCTCCTAGGCGCTCACCATAGGGTGGGTTACAAATCAATAAACCTTGTGGATGCTGAGGTCTACTTGCATTCACATCTCGCATTTCAAATTTTACAAAGGCAGAAACATTCGCGCGCTTTGCATTTATTTTTGCATGATGAATGGCTTTTTGATCGTGATCACTGCCATATAAAGAGACTGACACCGGTTTCATTTTTGCCTGAGCATTACTGCGGGCCTCTTCCCATAACGCGGGTTGATGTTGCGCCCAATGATGTAAAGATTGATCATCGCGTAAAAGCCCTGGCGCCATATGCGCACACATCATTGCAGCTTCGATAACCAAAGTTCCAGAGCCACAAAAAGGATCTTGCAAGGCAAAACCTTCCTCTGCCAATTGTGGCCATTTAGCGCGTAAAAGCATTGCAGCGGCAATGTTCTCTTTTAAAGGAGCTCGCCCTGCTTCTGAGCGATATCCGCGTTGATGCATACTATATCCGGTCACATCAAAGCTCACGGTCATCATGTCGTTTTTCAGATGTGCATGCAAACGAATTTGCGGGTGCTCTCGATCAATCTCTGGACGCATCCCATTTTGCTCGCGAAAATAATCGGCAATACTATCTTTAACGACTTGTGCGCCATACATGCTGTTCCGAATTTCATCGGAAGTCCCATGAAACTCCACTGCAAAACTTTTATCGCTCGAAAATACTTTTTCCCAAGAAAATTGTCGACATAAGGTATATAGCATTTTGGAGTAACTCACCGGACCACTAAATAGAATCACTTGAATGCGATTCGCTACTCGTGACCATAAACAAAGATGATAAATAAGACTAAGGTTGGCTTTGCCGTATACCCCTTGTGGATTCACTTGCGTGGCGGTAAAGCCTAAACTCTTGAGTTCTTCTTCTAATAGGTATTCAAGCCCTTTAGGTGCACTGATAAATAATGAAAAAATCATTCGATACAAACCTTTATTAATCGAAACAGCGCTTTACTAGCACCTGTGTTGGTATTCTTACTGTGATCATCTACCGCTTTTTTAATATGTTGCCGTAACTGCTGCACATCGGTAGATGGATATTTTTGAATAAATTCAGTAAGTGCGTCTTTGCCCTCATGGAGAAGCCGCTCACGCCATTGTTCTACTTGGTGAAAACTAGCGACTTGCCCTTGCTCCTCCGCTATCAAGTGCTGATAAGCTTCAATGATGGCATCACTTTCCGCTGCACGCATGAGTTTACCGATGAGCTGTGCTTGACGTCTCACCGCGCCATGACTTTTTAATGATTTGGCAAGAACAATGGCCGCTCGTAATTCATCCGTCAGTGGCAAGGTATCTAGTTTGCTGATGCTTAAATCAATCAGTTGCACGCCTAGCTGTTGCAAAGCATCCGCATCGCGCTTTTTTTGTGATTTGCTTTTTACGTCATCCATCAAAGTCATTACATGTTGATAATTTTCTCATTGTACCTCGTTTATAGATTTGTCGCAAAAGTTGTGGTAGTCATTCCCCAAAAAGCGGGTAGTAAAAAAGATCATCATGGCATACAATAGATATAGCTTAACGCGATGCAAAGAAGAATCTGAATATCTTTTGGTTTATATTCATTCTTAAACAACAAGATATTTATTCCGAATACCCTGGTAAATCAATTTTTATTTTTGTACCAAAAGCCAATCTTAATGCATTTATAATTGCAAGAATGTCAATAAATTCCTGTAATATTGCCCCCATCACCGGATTAATGAATCCAGTCGCGGCAAACCCCATCCCAACAATACTGAGGATCATTCCCCCCATTGCACTTTGTAATGCAATCCTGCGCGTACTCACACTGAGATGTATTAATTCATCCACTTTACTTAACGTATTTTCCATAATAACAGCCCCAGCAGCTTCAGCGGCTATATTGCTGTACTGTCCAAAAGCGATACCTACCGTTGCTGCGGTCAATGCCGGTGCATCATTGATACCGTCACCCATAAATACCGTGAGTGCCTTGTTGCTTTCATGACGAACAATATCCAGTTTTTGTTCGGGACTTTGAGAAGCATAAATTTCAGTTAAGTTTAGTAAGTGTGCTAAATATCGCACTTCTGACTCACGATCCCCAGAAACTAACATAATTTTTTTAAATTGATGGAGTGCGGCCAAATGACTAATAAATGCTTCGCTTTCACGACGCGGGGCATCTCGAAAATGCAATGCCGCAGCATATTGATTGTCCACCAAAATAATACATTCTAACCCTGGTGATGTTGGGGGCAACAAAATCATATCTTGTGGTCTCATTTCTAATATTTTTTTACGGCAGGTAATCTGAATGAAGTGATTATCAACAATTCCCTGCAATCCTTGCCCTGCCTTTTCCGACACATTCAATGAGTCCAAGAGCATTATATTTTTCTCCTCTGCCGCTTTTAAAACAGCCATTGATAGAGGATGCTTTGAATATTTTTCCAAAGTAGCTACATACTGTAAAATTTTTTCCTTCTTATAATGTTTTACAGTGCGAATTTCGGTCAAAGTTGGTTTGCCATATGTCAGTGTACCTGTCTTATCGAAAATAGCGGTTTTACAAATAGATAATTGCTCAAGAACCGCTGGATCTTTGATAATGATAGCCTGCGTTGCGGCACGTGAAATAGCACTAATTAACGTAATGGGGATAGCTATTAATAACGGACATGGGGTGGCAATAACTAGCACTGCAAGAAAACGAATGGACTCTCCCGTAAAATACCAAGCAGCAATCGCAAAAATCATAGCAATTGGAGCAAAAATGGCTCCAATTTGGTCCCCTAATCGCCTAATCGAGGGACGTTTCTGCTGTGCATCCTCTAATACTTTGACAATAGCGGCATAACGTGAATCAGAGGGGCGTTTCGTCGTTTTGATAACTAACAAGGATTCTCCATTGATGGCACCAGATAAAACAGAAACTCCAGGTGCTTTAGATATTTGATAAGGCTCACCGGTAAGGTAGGATTCATCCATAGAACCATGCCCCTCAATAACAATACCATCTACAGGGCACGTTTCATGGGGATAAATAACCATCTCATCTGTAATATTAATATTCAATAAGGGAATATCTTCAATATTATTGTTCACTCTTCGGTGTGCAATAGAAGGCATCCGCGCAACCAATGCGAACAAAACTGAGGAGGCTTTGCGTCTCGCGTAATCTTCTAATGTTTGACCACTAGCAAGCATTAGAATGATGAAAGTTGCCGCTAGATATTCTTGTAAAATAACCCCTGTTATTAATGCCATCGCCGCCAACAAGTCAGCGCCTAAATCACCTTTGTATAATTTAAACATTATTTGTAAAAATAAAGGAATTCCTCCCAAAATAATAGTAATCCATAATGGAATTACAAATATTGGCATATTAAAAGTAAATTGAATAAAATATAAACTAATCGACGTGAAGGCTACAAATGCAATATATAAGTGCCACTGAGATCTCCATGTAGAACAATATGCGCTTATAAACTGTCGAACTTGATTCATATTATTCACCCTTTCGTATTCAACATTTCTCTATTATTTATACTACAATTTTTGAGGATACGCACATTAGAGTCCTATACGGTGAGATCAAAATGGTGCCCCCTCACTACGCTCTGGATGGTGACGTGTGGGCATTATAATTTTCTTGAGTTCCAGAAAATAAAATCATACAGTAAAGCACTACTCATTTTTAAGTACTTGGAAGCACATGCGCGCATCTCTCTGGTTTGGTCTCTTTTTCTTCATGGCAACAATAAGCCAAGCTATGCCTATTGATACTTATCAAACCACTTTTGATCTAAAAAATGCGAACCAAACATTTGATAAAATTAATTTAAAATTATCCACGCAAAATTTAAACCGTAAAGATTTAGATGCAGCGGTTGATGTTTTGACCGCACTGAATGATCAAGCTGAATATTGCATCAATGATACACAAAAAAAAATTAATAACCTCAGCACCCTCATTACACCAAACAACCAAGCAAACAATACCAACAGTGTTGATCTAATCTATCTTAACAATCAAAAGAAAGAATTGGCCAACACGCAAGCGCAATGCAATCTATTTTCTATTCGAGCAAAAGAAGCCATTGATGCATACAGAACGGTCAGCGCACAATTCGCTCAAAGAGAAGCACTTATCAAAGACACCCCCTTATGGCTCGCAATTAAGCAGATTCATTATGCGAATCATCATGAAGTCATAGGCTCTATCCAAAAAATATTTGCTCAAGTAGTCCCTCCGTATTGGATGAATACAAGTTTTGCCTGCTTTGCCTTATTCACAGCACTCTTTCTCTTCCTTAAATTACAAAAAAGCCGTTTTGTACACCATTTTTCACACTATAAGGTATTGTGCTTCAGTCATATTTTCCTTTTATCTACCAGCTTATATACGGGCGCATTTTTTATCTATCAACTAAATGTACAAGAAGATACCTCTTCTGCGCTTATGGTCCCCGCGATCCTTTTTGGCTATTTACTGTCACTCACTGGGATTACTTTACTATTTAAAATGAAACTCATAAAAAGCTATTGTTTATCCTATGCACTCGACAGTAATTTTTTCAAAAATTTATTGCTTATCAGTGTTAGCCTCAGCACCATGGGGCTGATTGGCGAGCAGATATCCTTGCAAATAAACGCTTCGGATACACTCTGGCAATTGTGCCAATCGCTATATTTATTCATAACGCTTGGCATTGCTGCTTATTTTGTTCATTATTTTTGTGCAAAGCATTGTCACTATCTGTTTGTTCAAACCCATCAACGGAGTATCTATGGCATCACTTCACTTTGGGTGCTGACCGATCTTCTGATTGATATCCAAGGTTATCACCATTTGGCGATGCGCATCATTGTAGTGGCATTAACCACCCTTACGATTATCTGCATTACTACTCTTCTGGTTTTAGAAACCCATAAAATATATCTAACACTGCACCAAAAACCATCCTTCCAAAAATGGATAACTCGATATATCGGTTATAAAGCCGACCAAACCTTCACTGAACTTTTTATTCTCAAGCTCATGGTGCAAAGTCTTATCGTTAGCTTAGGAATTTACTGTATTGGTCATAGCATGGACTTTACTACTTACTATACGGACAGCTTATATGAACAAATAATGAATGGCATTCATTTCGCATCCATCATTATCTTCCCCATGCGTATACTCGCTGGCGTCGTTACGTTCTGTCTGCTGTTTTTAGTTTTTCGAGGCATAGCCACTTTTATTGTGCGGCATCATCAATTGGAAGATGAAGAAGAGACTCAAGTGGCACTCGCCTCCATCGCGACTTATTTTGGGTTTATGCTCGCATTGCTGGCGGGATTAATTATCGCCGGCTTTAATTTTACCGGGCTTGCCATTGTGGCGGGTGCGCTCTCTGTAGGTATTGGTCTCGGATTACAAAGCATCGTCAATAATTTTGTTTCTGGATTAATATTACTGATTGAAAAGCCCATTCAACCTGGTGATCGCATTAATGTCGACGGTGTAGAAGGCTTTGTGAAAAAAATTCGCGTACGATCAACGCACATTATCACCCCAAATAGAGAAGATATTATTATTCCTAACGCCGATCTTATTAGTCATCGCGTCACCAATTATATGTTTAGCGATAAAAACTGCCGCATCACTTGTGAGGTAGAAGTCACTTATGGTTCCGATACTAATTTAGTGCGTGAAGTGTTATTAAATATTGCCAACTTACATGACGATGTTATCAAAACAGGGGCTTCTAAACCCTTTGTGCTCTTTCGCTCTTTCGGTGCTAATAACTTCGTATTTCAACTCTCATGCTTGATTCATGACGTAAACCGCAAAGGTATTGTGCAAAGTGATCTAAACTATGCTATTGAAGAAAACTTCCGTAAAAATAATATATTTATGCCGACATAAAGTCGGTATACATCACTCAACGCACTATAATTGCAGAAGGAGTGACTGAGATAAAGTCCATTTATGAGTGAGCACTCAGATCATTGAGCATTTCTCTGACTATATTTAATGGTAAACCCATCACAGAATAAAAACATCCCTCGATGCGAGAAATAAATTGTCCAATATAACTTTGAATCCCATAACTACCGGACTTCCCTTTATAGTCCCCCATTGCGAGATAATGGTTGATATCAGCATCGGACATATCTGCAAAAGTTACTTTGGTTTTATGCATCACAATTTTTTGATAATCAAAATAGGTGAGCCCGACACTTGTAATAACTTCATGGCTGCGTCCAGAGTAGCTTTTTAACATCTTAAAAGCCTCTTCTGAACTTTGTGGTTTACCTAGAATTTTTCCATCCAATACAACTTCCGTGTCTGCGCACAATACCGGCATAATGTTTAATTTATCCAGCATTATCTTTTCCCAAGTCGCATCTAACTTTTCTTTTGTGACCCGCATAGAATATTGTTCTGCGGTTTCTCCTGGCTCACAAATTTCTGGAGTATCTATTAACAATAGTTCAAAAACAACACCCATTTGAGCGAGTAATTCTTTACGTCGCGGACTCTTTGATGCTAGATATATTTTCATGATTAATCCTGAGTGGAGCGACTCGTGGCATTCGACTGAATAAAGGTCGATAGACTATCTAATGGGCAGCTTGCTAGTAAATGTTTCCATCCCAA
>JAUYSE010000191.1 GCA_030696465.1 Legionellaceae bacterium | reverse complement strand
CCGCGGGACGTAGGCCATGGGGAGATGAACTGTCAATAGCTTCTAATAAAAAACACCAATTTTCCGAAGGGAGAGGGTAAAAAAGAGCTTAATGAGGTTGTATTAAACCCATCATGCGTCTTTTTGCATGACGCAAGCAATATACTCGCCTTCTCGGATCCAATGTATAATTTGCATTTCAGAACGTTGGGCTAATATTTCCGCTGAGCGTCCGACGAAAAAAAATACATGATAACGGGTATATTCATAGAGGTACTCAAAGCAAGGTGTCGCATGGACGAGTTTTCCTTGAGGCAATAATAAGCGACTCAACCTTTTATTGATGTCGATGGGGTCTAAAAGATGTTCTAGTACATTGTGAGACAGAATTCCATCAAAGCGCATCGCTTCTATTTCTTCCCAGGTAGAAAAAACATAGGCAGAGGAATGAGTCGCGCTGGGTTCAAAACCGTAAATGTTCCAGCCCTCTTGTCGTAACTGTTGAATGGCGTCAGACCAATGCCCGCCACAACCAAAATCTAAATACACGCCCTCTTTTTTGGGGGATAACAAATGGAACGTTTTGATAACCGAAGCACTGGGATCGCTTTCTGAATAAATACGGTAAATATTACGATATTCCATGTCTAGTTGTTCATCGTCTAAGCCTAACATTTTTTGTGCCCCAAATATGACATCACAATTAGGGCAAACATGACGTAGTAAACGACCACCATGAAAAATACAGGTACTTTCTATTTCTTTAAAGGTTTCTTGATCACTTTGATGGGCACATAAAGGGCAAGCACTCGGCGTGTGAGAGCCCGACATCTGTTCAATCAAGTCAATCGTTCGCCAATGCGTTTTCATAACATAACGAATGAGATGAGTGAACGTTTGTTCATGTGCGTTCATTTTTGCTTCTAGCTCAGCGACCCTTTTTTTCCAAGTGTTGCGTTTTGCAAAGGGTATTTTGGGCGGTGCGAATGGTTGAACGGGAGGAGAAGGTAGTCGTTGCAAACCGAATACTTTTAGTATTTTATTGATTTTTTTTGGAAAAAATGATGAGGTGCTTTCCATGCGTTTATGCCTCGGTGCGCAGATAATTTCTAGAAAAGAGTGCCAGCATTCTACTATAGAGCGCTGGTACTGTCATCTTGCTCACGCGCGCGGCTCGGATTCTAAAACAATGGCTTCTGGGCTTTAAATTCTTGCAGCGCCACATCACGTGCGAGGATTTCTTTCCCAAGTACCGCAAGTTCTCCTGGCAATTTAGCGTTATGTTTTTGTAAGACACGGGTTATCTTCGCTCTTTTTTCGGGGTCGCTGAACAGCGGACCCAATTCTTGTAAGAACGGCGCAAAGGTTTTCAGCGTGAGTGTGACAGGTTCTTTTTGCTTTAAAATCACTTCATAGACAGAAACTTCGAGGGTAAGTGCTTTTGTCTTACCGAAAGATTTTTGGGGATACTGTAGTTCTGCTTGTTTATTAGCTAATTCTTTTGACATATTTTCTTTTACTGCGGCGAGGGTGTCCTCGTAATATTTTTCACCCTGTATTTCAATAATCAATTCGCGTAAAAAAGCGTACAGCGCTTTGTTCTCTTTCTTACTTTGAAAAAAACCTCTAAAAGCAAAAGAGCTGATGGTTGGTGCTTGCCAGCAGAACTCAATATGCTTTATTTTTTGTTGGAAGCTTTCTACAAATTTTTCAGAGTAGAGCGTAATCTCTGTTTCACAATGGGTTTGATGATCTTGTAGATCTTGAATACTATGAATATCTTTTGTATAAGCCTGCGTGACCGCATCTTGCATTTTATTTAAGGTAGCATATAAACGACTGTTCCCTTTGCGATGGAGGGGGCGCAGCATTCGAAAAATGACACCTAACTTTCCGCCCAGTGATGGTGCTTTGTAATAGTCTTGTAAGCTCGGTTTAAGACTATCACTGTCTAAAAGATCGAATTTTGCTTGGTCTATCGCGCGTAACAAAGTTTGGTAGCGCTGTGACAGTGGCGAGTGTTTTTCAGCCTCTTCTAAGGCATCGTTTAGCGTATTTTGAACGTTTCTCCAATCGTTCTTTCGACGGCTCGATTTAAACCAACTACTGTGATATTTTTTCTGCAATTTTTGCAAATCTTTTTGTAAGTCTAAAAAGGAAGTAGACTCTTGGATTGCGGTTTTAAGAGCATCCGGAGTCTGACCTATCCAACGTAATTCTTCCGTACATTGTAAAAGCGCTTGTTGTTGTTTCTCGGAGAAGGTTCGTACTTGGTAAGCGCCTTTTTTTTCAGCCTTTAAGGTGTGTTGCGTGAAGCTTACATAAGAATTGAGCCCCTGTTCCAGCAACTCTAGGTTTTCTTGTTCCGACCAGGGTTTTTGCACGAAGGGTGATTTGGTGACGAGCACCCCTTGATTGATAAAACGTAACCAAAGGGCGCGTTTGCTTCGTTGCGCAGGATCATTAAAATTAAAGTAGTCCGCGTTGACCGCTGCCTGCATTTTTTCAGGAGTATCCTGTTTGAGGCGCTGAGTGTAGAAGTCTTGCAGTACTTTTTCGGCAAGAGGATAGCTTTCTTTTGCCTCTATTTCTAGTGCGAAGAGATGCTCTACGAGCGCGGTTTCCCAAATTTCCACCGTAAATGCTTTAGGGTTTTGAGCGAGCAGATGATGCAATATTTCAAGTTTACGTGGATCATTTTGATAATGAGTCAGACGTTGCAACAAGGGCTGAATATTCAGGTTTGGATTTTCTTCGAGCGTTTCCCCTAAGCGCTGCAGAAGGGGCAGCATGGTGTTCAGCTGAAAATCAGGCTCAAAGTTGTTTTGTTGAATACTGTTTAGATAATAATGAAAAAGTTTGGGATGTGTGGAGAACGTCGCATGCTGCTTTTCCCAGCCATCGAGCAGAGGGGCACTTTTTTCTAGGGGAAAATTTTGTAATGCCAATATCCATTCTGAATATTGGTCTTGATCTTTCATATTTTGATGCAGATGATAAAGGCTATCGATACGTTTTTTAAACGTTTCTGCATGCTCTCCTTTTTGAGATAAAACGAATAACATATTTTGTAGCGGTTGCACTATTTCTGTGGGGAGTTTACTGAATATCGTATGGGTGGTTGTGAAGGATTTTTTGCTGCTTGAGAGTTGCAGTAATTTTTCAAGTAGAGCGGTTTCTTTGCTGAGCGAAGGCCCTCGTTTTACAAGCAGTGCCAGTAAGGTTTCTGCAGACGGAGACTGCTTTATTTTTAAAGCCAGACTGGTTTTGTCAAGCAGCATGGTTAAACAAGATTTTTTCTCAGGCATTAAGCGTTGAATGAGTGTCCCAATATGCTCCATCAGGGATAGAGAAAGCGCTAAGTCCGCACTTTGGGTTTCAAATTTTGCCAAATAGGTTTCAGTAACCTGTGCATGTGTGGCGATTGCCGTGTGGAGTGCATGAAAGGCGGTGTTATACGCTTCTGCATTGCTCTCTTGTTGATGAGGGGCAAAATATTTTTTAAGTAAGGCATAGGTTTCAAGAGGGATAGGTTTCAGTGCGCTCTGCGTGAAACAACTTTCGGGTAAGGTGGACAGGGTTTCGATGGCGCTCGGGGTGACATAATCCTTTCCCCATTGTTGCTGTATTGCTGCATCGAATGTGGATACATATTGCAGTATGGGTAAGAGCTTCGTGAGTTTCCTCTCTACGTTATCCAACAGGATTTCGTTCTTTCCAGAGAGATAATCCAGCACTTTTTCTTGCATCGTTGGGGTGCATTGTTGTAAGTATTGATTGAGATTTTTGTCGGAAGGTATGCCTTGTTTTAGGAGTGTAGCTTTGGTTTCATGGGCATGCGTCACGCGATGTTGTTTGGCTTCTTTGCGGAGTTTAACCCAAGGTAGCGTTTCTGTAGAGTGCAAATTATCATGTAGGGTGTTGATGATATTTATAAATTTTTCTGCCTCTTTCACGCCGTCCAGAATGAGGAGTAGTTCTGGGCCAAAATAATCATCTGCCAGCAATTTTTCGGCTTTTTCACCAATGGCTTTGATATTATGCGTTTTTTTAAAATCTTTAATGTTGAGTATATGGCGTAAGAGTTGATCCATCCGTTCAGCATTAGCGGTGGCAGTTGGGGTAGGGGCAGGGCCCACTAAGATAGGCGCAGGAGTGGTATGCGCGCTGAGTTTGAATTTCACTGCATTTAAGAGTACGGGATCTAATTGGCCGTCTCCTATAGTATCAATCGCTTGGCGAATAGCCAGGATACGTTCTTCCGGTTTTGAGGTGGACGCTAGAATAGATACCCATTTTTTTTCTAATTCTTGTAGGATGTTCGCAAAATTTTTGCAAGCAGTTTCTCGTTGAAACGTATCGTAGGTTCCAATATGATGTAACACGAAAGTACATAGCTCGGCCTTGCCTTCATGGTAGGCGAGAGTCGCTTGGTTTTTGACGTTATATAAATATTCTCGCAGTAAGAGCACCGCTTCAAATCGAGCGGCTTCTTTAGGGCTAGCGGTAATCTTAACTAATTCTTTTTCAATGTGCTCCATGTGTTGTGGTACAAGGAAAGCTCCTTCTTGTATAAGCGCTGCCAATTCTTTGCCAATCTCGTCAGTGAGATAAAATTGTAAAACTTCACCTTCTTGCCCATTACGTGCGGTTCGCCCACCTTTTTGCAGCAGATCATTGTGATCATTAACATCACATAAAATAACGGCATCTACTTCTACGTTATCACCCCGTCCGAAACCGGAGGCCGTTAACACAATACCCCGTACTTTTTCACCTTCCGCATTATTTTCTAATCTGCGTTTTTCTTCTAAAATTTCCGCAGGACTACGGGGATCTTCATTCGTATAGAAAAGAAATTGTGCCTTTTCATCATCGCTTAATTGGTCTTTTAATTTTTCTGCTAAGATTTCTAGCTCCGCAAAATTTTTGTGGTTTTTTTGCAGTAAGGCTTTCGCCTCTTTATTTTGCGTTAATAGATAGTTATAGACATGAATATCCGTGTCGATAACCCCGCAAAATAGAATAGATTGTTTTTTCTGTAAGCGGGTTTTAATTTTTTCAATAATATCGAGTAAACGGGCCTCTGGATTATCATAAAAAGCGGGTTTATGCCAAAATCGACGTTCTTTTTGATTCGTAGGAATATGTAATATCTGCGTTCCGTGCGTTTGCCCCAGATCTTGTGCTTGTCCGGTAGAGACGGTTCCGGTAAAGCCCTCCCAGTGATTCCAAAGTGTTTTAATGCGTTGCGTCACAATTTGTGAACTGACAATATGACTTTCAGGCAGCACTTGGTAATTTTGAGGTTCATCTTGTTTGCCGGCTTGCATATTGAGTCTTTCGGCCAATAATTGATGGACGCCGTGACTAAAACTGGAGCCATAGGCAATTTGCATGTCGCGAGTGAGGGGATAAACAACGCGCAGAGGATACGATTGGTCGCCAATAGTGACCGATTCTGCACGTATCGTGTAATGTACCCCTTGTTGTAATTTTCTGGCTTCGTGCCCGGATTGTATCCATTTGACCAAGCTATTAGGATCATTAAATTGTTCAAGAAATTCTAGCTTTTCAGGATGATGTCCTGCGCTTTGGACTAAATGTTGAAAGCAGGCCTTCAGCATATCTTTGGTAATATATCCATTAGAGTCTTTAAGGCCTTGTAGAAACTCGTCTTGTCCGCAAAAAGCATTGATGGCCTTATAAAACCAAGACATTTCTTTGGGGGTTATACCGGTGAAACGGGCATAGTTATATTGTGTTTTTTGCCCCTCATAATAAATAAAATCAAACTCATCTAAGAGTCCTACACGATTTTCGGGCGCAATTTCAATGGGGGTTCCATTAAATTCTTGCGCATCGAGGAAGAGAGAGAGATCTCCGGCAGTGGTATAAATAATTTTTGCATTATCATGGACTGCTTTATTATCGGTGGCCGCTAAATTACTACTGGAGAGATCTAAATAGTCAAAGAAGGCCTTATAGTCTTCAAGATCTCGCGCCGCTAAACTCCATTTAGCGGTGCATACTTCTACTTTTTTTCCAAGACCGGCGTGTCGAGCAGCTCGCATGGCGACAAAATGGCTTTTTCCTTCCCCAGTTTTTAATTGTAAAATACTAGAAGAGGCGTTGATGGCCAGATCATTCGTAATTAGTGCAAACTGTTGCGCAAGGTGTGGGTATTTTCGAGTGGTGCGCCCTAATGTTTCAAAGAGAACCGCCCATATTTGTGCACGAATGAATAAATCATGGGGATGTTTTTTCGATTGTAGAGAGAGCGCTTGAAAAGCTTCTGCCAGCTCTTTTTGATTGAGATTTTTCAGTGGTTTTCCGGTATCTCCTAGAGTTTCGTCCCCATTTTCTAAAGACTTTAAATGTTGAAATATAAACGTGAGCTGCAGTTGTTCAGAGGTTTTTAGCGCACGTTTGTGAACGCTGTCACCAGTTTTTTCGGTGACGTAGGTTTCTTTTAACATCCGCATAAAGTCATTTTCGCGTGCGATATGTAATTTTCCATAATCAGCACGTGTTTCAGGGAAGGGGGCACGTTTGAAGTTATTTAACAGCGTATTAAACGAAGTTTTACTTTGTTGAGATGCTTTGATTAAATTGAGGATGTCTTTGGTGTTAGGCGAAGGTTGTCCGGGATAACAAGCGAGCAGCGATTGTCGAGCGTCTTCCGGTAATTGACTGAGACGAGCGATAAGTTTATGGATTTTTTTACCAGATAAAGCTTCTTGACGTTGTTTGTTGGGTGTGAGTCCAGGATGTAAACTACTCCAAGCAACAATATATAAAACGGTGCTTTGAATCTCTTGCGGTAAAGTAAAAATTTCTTCTAACAGTCCGCGTTCTCGAGGATTTTTGAGGATGGCATCTAACCAGACTTTTGCTGTTTTTGAGGCCTCTGGGTGTTTTGACTCGTGCAACGTATTGACCAGAGTCTGATACCATCGCCAGTGGTTTTGTACTTCAGATCCATGCGATGCTTTGAGTAGCAAAGGTAAAATGGACGAGCGTAATTGGTCATAGTAAGGGGTCTCTAGCTGGCTACGGATTTGACGAAATACGGGTACGTTTTCATCGCTGGAAAATTCTCGTAATGCTAAACGTGCCAAATAAGTTTGATCGGAGGTATTAAAAACGGAGGTATTATCGGTGATGATGAGTAGAAGGTTTTTTAAATTTTCGGGAAAATCAATTTCTATTTCATCGAGCGTCCGTGGTTTTAACGGAGAGTTCTCTGCTTCTAATAAAGCTTGTAACACCGTAAAAGGAAACGCAGACTGTTCATCTTTTGGCTGCAATAAACGTAACAAAGCATTAAAATAAGTGGCAGACCAATAGGTATTGGGGAGATCGCGCAGGTAGTTTTCAATCGTTGCTAATAGGGGCTCAGTTTCATTTAAAAAAGTTTTATTGAGCGTGAGTCTTTTAAAGAAATTGAGGATGGTTTTTAAGGATTGTGGCGCGGTTTCTGGGTTATTGGGTACGCCTATATGGGATATAAATAATTTTTTGAGGCGCGCTTGGTGATCGGTGAAAACCTCCATATCTTGTTTGAGGTGTTGTAGATCAGCGTCGGTAACCGCGCGATAATCTCCTGCGATCGAGGTTTGGAAACGTAACCCCTTGCTTTTTAAGGCATGTAAAAGCGTTTTTCGCTGTTCACCAGCCTTTAAAGGTGCTGCCCCTACTTTTTGAATGGTTTCAAGACAAAGATTCCACGTATTCTCGGAGAGGACCTGATCGGTGTCAGAGTTATTGTAATCTAAAGAGGATAGCTGTCTAAATAAAATGGAACATTCGTTGCGACTGGCCAAAACCAGTGTTTGGGTATGGTCGTAAAAGGCACTTAATTGCGAGTTATTGGCTCCGTAGAGACTGGCTAACAGCAAGCCTGATTTTTTAAAAGGATTGTCGATAGTTTGTGCTTGCGTTAAGAGATTCAGTACCCGTGTTATCTCTGTCGGATTAAATCGTTTGGTTTGATAGAGGATATAGAGACAATCTAATACGGCGGCATCGGGATAACTTGCTAAGAGAGGTTGCCATTGTGCAGCAAAGGGCTCCAATGCCTGCAAAAAGGCGAAGGGGTAGTGTACTGGAGGTAAGCCTAAGATGGCATAGCTGTGATGAAGATAATGGGCAACGGTAGACACATAGCTGGATGCTAAACTATCGAGTGCTTCAAAAATATTAGTTCCTTCACTGCGCGTGTAGATAAGCCAGATGATTTTGTTTTTCATCGTATCGTCGCAGTACGTTAAAAGTGGGAGTACACTTTCAAATTCTACCATGCTCATTTGTGCATAAGAGGCTAAGGCGCGTTTGAGATACAGTATGCCTTCCTCTCCCTGCCAATCATAAAGGGTTTTGATCGAAACGGCATAGGTAGGGCTCCCAAACTTAAATTTCTCAAGTTGCAGTGCAGGGTGAATAAGCGAATATTGTTCATGCTGAATCGCGTAGGGGGCGCCACCTTGCTCTAAATTGTAGACGGACAGATTTTTTAGAAAACTCTTTTGTGTATGGGAGAGTTTTTTCAGAGACTCTAGTACGAGATCTAAGAAAGAGAGCATATTTTGTGCTTGTGGATGTGTTTGAAGGTTGAGCGTAAGAGCCTCTAGTATTTCATCTTCGGTTAAATCTAACTCTGCTAAGCAATCATAAAAATAGCGGAAGCCATTCCACAAGTCGTCCAACTTGTCCCAATGCACGGAATTCATATGTTTTTCTAAAATAGTATTCCATAAGGCTTGCGCCAGCGGATTTTTTTGGAAAAATAAGACCATATCTTCCATAGTATCAAAAGCATCTTCACTGGTGAGCGGAAGAAAGGTTTCACAGTGATCCAGGTATAAGCGTTTGAATGTCAGGAATTGCGCTTTGCCAAGCAGCGCACTCATGCGCTGCCATTGGGTTAATAATTTCGATAATCCTGGCGCACCAAACCGAAAATAGACTTGTCCCAGTGCTATGAGAAATTTTTGATTACCCACGGCGTCGCTTGCAAGTACACTTTTCGCCCATTGCTGCACAGACTCTGGATGTACTGCTTCTAAAATCTGATCCAGCGCTTGGTGAGAAGAGCAAATATGGCGTGGAGGCTTTTTGTTACAGCTGTCCGTGAAAATACGTACGCCATCCTCTCCTTGCAGACACCAAAGGGTATAGAAGGTTTCCCAATGGGATTGAATACTCGTTTTGTGCTGTTGCATTTTTTGTTTTAATGCAGGAGAAGAGAGACTTTCATAACATTCTTGATAAGATTTGTTTAAGAGGTCCTCTGGTACGGGGGGTTGTAGATAAGTAAAGAGGGCGAGATCTTGCCAAGCTTGCGTATTGCTGTCCCAATCAATGGGCGCGGTATAGTTATCCATATGAAATTGTTGAAAGTCGCCTGCCCAGGCGCTTGCATGCGGGATATGCTCTTCTAAACGCAGGGTCAACGGGGAGGGTTGTGTGGTGTAAGGAATTTCTGGCCTATATCCTAAAATAAGTTCTTTTTGCGCCCCTCGTTGGGTGAAAAATCCTTTTGGCAAATTATTGGGGTTGAGTCCTCCCGTGAGCAGGCGATGCTTTCGCATTAATGCTTTTGCTGCCTCAGGGGTCATTTTTTGAATGAGGTATTTGGCTTGAACTTGTGGTTCGCCATTAATCCAGGTGTGAAAAAGATTTTGTAATTCAGAGGAGGCGTTTCCTAAGGTGGCGGCATTTTCAAAATAGGGGTTTTCTTTTTTAAATTTTTCAAAGTATTTCCCAAGATGTTGTTCAATATTGTCATAACTAATTAATAGCGGAGGTAACTCCTCTTCATGATTTTGATGGAGTTGGGAGTCTAGCTCACGACTGAGCTGACGTTCTTGCTTGATTTCTTGTTGCTGTTGTACTTGTAACTCCGCCTGGTTTCCTTGGTCGATGGGCCATTGTTCAAGTGCAGTACTCTGTAAATTTTTATTGAATTTTGCGGTCAGCGCATTAATAAGAAGGGGCGCTGCAGATTTGGAGCTACTTGCTTGTATGGGTTTGTTCGGGAGTACGGCTTCCTCTTTTTCTGAAGAGGCGGCCTCTTTGGTGATAATGGTCTCTAAGCCTTTTTGATTTTGTTTTCTAAAGTTCTGCACAATGCGATTATTGAGACGTTTATAGAGTGCCCATAAATGACGATCTTCGGCTTGTAATTTATCGGGATCTTCTAACTCTGGAATGTAGAAGGGGATGGTCCAGTTCTCTTGTTCTAATTGTTCGTCTAAATAGAGTAAAAATTCTTTGAATTGGATTTTGTGTTCGGCGGTTTTGAGTACATCACTCATATAAATTTTATCGAGTTGCGCGTGGTCGGCAATTTTTTGTTGAGCAAGCGTTTGTAGGAGACCAAAGAACGTTTTACGGGTTTTCTCTGGATGATGACTGATTTGAAAGGCCAAACAGAATTGGGTATAAGGGAAATAATGGCCTTGCTCGATATGGGTTTGTAGGGCTTGGACGCAAGCTTCTATATTACTGGGGGTAAAAGCGGCATAATACATTAAATATTGTTTGCCATAATATTTACTGAGAAAAGTTTCATTTTGCGATAGGTAGATTAAAAAGGCTTGCAAGCCCTGTATTCCCATTTCTTGTACACAGCGTCTGAATTCATATTGATCTTCATTTTGCTCTAACAAATTAGGCTTATGACATAAGTGTACCGCCCAAAAATGTGCGGCTCTGGTCCAAAAACTATCTAACATAGGAGGGAGATAGCCATTGCGTTGTAACCAGCGGTTTCGAGCAAAAACAGGCTGCAATGCCGTTTTTATCGCCTGTAAGGATTGGTTATTATCGCTGATAAGCTCGGTAACAAAGGCATTATTTTCCATCAGAAAACAGATGAGTGCTTGTTCTTCGTCATCCAGTTTAAATTCTGGGGGTAAGTCAATTTCTAAGGTGCGTTGTTTTGCACAGGCACGGAAAGTATGCACAATTATCCCGCTGGCGATACTTTCTATCTCTTCAGGGACGCTGGATTGACGTTTTATGAGGTCTGCAGGGTTCAGGGATACGCTGGATTGTCGTTTTAAATTCCTAAAAATACTGCTAAAGCTCCAAGCGGCTTTTCCGCCTAAGCGATGTTTGTTATAGATAGAAGCCAAAGATTGATGATTAAAAGTGATGTCAGAAGCTCCACTGATTTGGATATCTTTGGCATTGGGGATGCGCAGGCTTATTTTTTGTTGCTCTTTGTCAATAATGAGTACCTTCCCGCCACTGGGGTGAGGGACATGTTCTAAAAGCCAATCTAAGGACAAATTATAGCTACGGAAACACAAATGAAAATTTTTCTGAGCGGTGGCTGCAATATTTTTGGAACGCGGATCGCTCCATTCCTCTAACCAGCCACAGATATCTAATAAACGAAAAGCAGGTGCCTGTCCTTTTTTAGGAGGTAAGGCGCGTAATACGCCATTAGACAGAACACTGGTCCATCCTGCCGACATACTCCACAGGGGGGGAGGAGTTTGGTGTGCATGAAGATATCGTTGGTAAGCCGGACTACAGAGATTGAATGTAGCGCTTCCACCGAGAGGATAGGCGAAGGTACCACCTATTTTCCATCCCCATTCTACCAACAAGGCAGGAAAATCTGCGGCGAGCGTGAGTGCCGCACCGCCATGACCATTATTCTCGTTCATCCAAGTGACGGCGGTAATGCCTGTGGAGAGTGAGGCTGCTGCGGTTTCACCTGCAAACTTGAGGGAGTCCGCTGAAGTTATGGCTTGCTTAGCGAGTAAAACCTCTCGAATATGCTGTTTAATGTCATCTCGAATAGGCGCTTCACAATAAAGGGTTGCGTTACCATTCTTGATTTCTAAAGTTGCCCATTGCGGCAGATCACGCGGATCTTTGGCGCAATTTAAAAAGATGTATTCTTTATTGCTGAGTGTTAAACCCCATGAAAATTGGGAGGCTTGTTGTGTATTTGTGGTAGAGCTGGATTTATATACATGTTCAAGATGGCGATAATCACATACCTTGACACCATATGCGCGGGCTGAGCGCCACATGTCGAGGTAAGTAAACGCGAAGGTGTTTAATTTCTTAAGATCATTAAAGTCGGCCTCTAAGGAGCCGGTCACGAATTTTTCAATTAAACCGATTTGACGTTTTGAGGCAGAAACGGTATCTGGAACGTATAACTGGCGAAAATAACTAGATACTCCAGATGTAGGGAAATATAAAAACTTCGCCAGTTTTGGGATGAGCTCTTCAGTGGTATATTCGGTATCGCTTTTCAGGTGCTGTACACAGGCGTTGAACAATTGGAAATAATTTTCATTGATAAACGAGGTATTTTGAGTGACCGTTTCTTCCAAGGCCTGCAGATTGAATAATTGGGGAAAATCTTGTTCCATGGCTTGTAATATAATAGGGAAATTCGGAACTTCTTCGAAGTGTTGGGCTAAGCCCGGATAATTTTCTGCGGTGAAAGAAGGCATGTAACACTCCTGTTGCTCAAAATAAACCAAAGATATCTTTTATTATAACATGAGATTTTAATTTTGCCCTTTTGGGATGTGTAGACAGACTAGTACTCACGCGCGCGGCTCGGATAAGTTGCGCAAAAATTGATTACAAAGATATTCTCTCAGGAAAGTCATCGTCAGTTATTTCTCTTTTTTGCTTGACCAATGCATTTTTCATTCCTATAGTGTATAAAAGTGGTGTAAAATATCAAAAAGTGGAGAAAAGTGGGGGGGAATCATGTTTCGCGGAATTAATGCCGTGACTCTAGACGCGAAAGGGCGTCTTGCTATTCCTACGCGCTACCGAGACGCTCTCGCTGCTGCGCCCACCTGTATTGTCACTATTGATACGGAAGAATCTTGTTTATTGTTGTACCCTCTAGATGCATGGAAACCGATAGAAGCTAAAATTTTACAATTACCGAGTTTTAATCCGGCCTCTCGGCGTATTCAACGTTTACTCATAGGACATGCCACCGAAGTTGAATTTGATACGCATGGTCGTTTTGTGCTTCCACCTTTGTTACGTGAATATGCTGCGCTTGAAAAACAAGCGGTGATGATTGGTCAAGGACATAAATTTGAAATTTGGGGTGATAAGGCTTGGCAAGCGAAGCGTCAAGATTGGTTGACGGAGGCGGCGCGCGCAGAAGTATTACCAGATGAAATGAAGGATATTGCCTTATAAGGGCAACAAGGGATTAGACATGACACAGAATGTCCATCAAGATTTAACGCATGAAACGGTGATGTTGTCCGAAGCCGTAGATGCGCTCGCAATACGTCCTGCGGGATTTTATATTGATGGTACCTATGGCCGAGGTGGGCATAGCGCTGAAATTTTAAAACATTTATCGGCGGATGGTCGCTTACTGGTGATTGATAAAGATCCCGCCGCTTTACGACACGCACAAGAAACCTTAGGCAGTGATCCGCGGGTACTCATTCAAGCAGGTTCGTTCTCTGACTTACTACAGTATATTAAAAATTTAGATCTTGTCGGTAAAGTGGATGGAATTTTATTCGACTTAGGGGTGTCGTCTCCTCAAATAGATGATCCAGAACGGGGCTTTAGTTTTCGTTTTGATGGTCCCTTAGATATGCGGATGGATACACGACAACCGATTACGGCTGCTCATTTTGTGAATACGGCATCACAAGAAGACATGATGCGGATATTTTTCCAATATGGAGAAGAACGTTTTTCACGACGGATTGCGGCGGCCATCGTTGAAGCGCGTAATGAAAAACCTTTTGAGCGGACGCAAGAGTTGGTCGCCGTGATTCGACAGGCCTCTCCTGGACGAGATAAAAATAAGCATCCGGCGACACGGGTATTTCAAGCAATACGTATTCATATTAATCAAGAACTCCAACATCTAGAACAGGGATTAGAGGCTGCTTATCAAGTATTGGCAATACATGGTCGTTTGGTAGTGATTAGTTTTCACTCTTTAGAAGACAGAATCGTGAAACATTTTTTGAGAGATAAAGTATCTGGAGTGGAATATCCTCCGGAGATCCCAATACAAGGGGATCCACGTATCAGACAAATGCAAAGTATTGGAAAAGCAAGGAAGTCTGGTTCCAATGAACGTAATGTTCGAGCGAGAAGTGCTGTATTACGAATAGGGGAGAAAATGCTATGAACGCCGCTGCACGTGTTATACATCAAAGTAATTTTTTTACCGGTCATTTGTCTGAAGTGCGTCTGACGTTTGGACAATTTTTTATACTATTTTTGTTAAGTGTAGTATTGTGTAATGCCTTAGCAATTATATACACGACGAATATAAACCGAACCATGTTCAATCAAATTCAAGGTGAATTTCAACGAAATCATTCTTTGTTGGTGGAGCAAGGACAGTTGATGTTAGAGAAAGCGAGTTTGGCTGCGCCTGCACGGGTAGAAGCAGTGGCGGAACAAAAACTAGGAATGTTTCTTCCTGCGCAACACGCGATTCATCTGATTGAGAGCCCATGAGTCTACAGAAAAGTAATACTCGTGCGCTTCGAGGACATACTATTCGATTGGCATTAGTACTATGCTTTTTTCTGGTATTACTCGCGGTGTTGTGGTTTCGTATGCTCGATCTGATGGTTTTGCATAGACAATTTTTGCAAGGCCAGGGCGATGCAAGAAGTGTGCGCGTGATTCAAACGCCCGCTTATCGAGGTTTAATTACCGATCGTAACGCCATTCCCCTTGCGGTGACGACCTCTGTCCCCTCTATTGTCGTCAATCCCAAATCCTTTCATGCAAAAAAAAAACAATACCAAGCCTTAGAAGAAATTTTGAATCTTCCCGTTGGCCAGTTAAAAAAACAAATTCACGCAATGCACCAAAAAGAATTTTTATATATTAAGCGACAAATTCCTCCCTCATTAGCCGAAAAAGTTGCTGCCTTGGATATTCCAGGGATTATTTTTCAGACCGAATATAAACGCTATTATCCAGAGGGCGATAGTACCGCGCAGTTGGTCGGTTTTACCAATATTGATGATCAGGGCATAGAAGGGATGGAATTAGCCTATCAAGATTGGCTTAAGGGAACTCCGGGGCGAAAAAAAGTATTAAAAGATCGCATGGGTCGCGAAATTGAAGAGCTGGCGGTATTAAGTCCTCCGCATCCCGGACATGATTTGGTGTTAAGCATTGACAGAAGAATTCAATTTTTGGCTTATGATGCCTTAAAGGATACGCTAGAAAAATTTAAGGCAAAGTCAGGTTCGGTAGTGGTAATTGATACAGAGACTGGAGAAATTTTAGCGATTGTCAATGCGCCTTCCTTTAATCCAAACGTGCGTGCGGCGTATGGTAAAGACACTTACAGAAATAAATCCATCACGGATACTTTTGAACCAGGCTCGGTCATTAAACCTTTTAGTATTGCAAGTGCATTAGAAACCGGTAATTTCACCCCAGATACCGTGATAGATACGCGTCCAAGTTGGATGACAGTACAAGGTCATACGATTCGAGATGTACATGATTATGGGGTTTTAACAGTGACCGGGGTTCTTGAGCACTCTAGCAATGTGGGTGTTACAAAAATGGTGTTAACCAGCCCACCAGAGCAATTGATTGGTTTATTACTGCGTTCTGGATTTGGACAACGGACAGAGAGTAATTATCCCGGCGAAAGTGATGGGGGCGTGGTGCGTGTAAAAGAGGCCAATCCTTTTGTATTAGCCACCTTAGGATTTGGATATCACCTTTCGGTGACCGCCTTGCAGTTGGCAAAAGCCTATACTATCTTTGCCAATCATGGAGCCTTACTCCCCATTTCTTTGATTCATACAGATAATGTGCCGACAAAAACGCAAGTGATTAGTCCTAAAGTCAGTGATGACGTATTGCACATGATGGAGTCGGTGATGGAGAATGGTACGGGGAGATCTGCACGTATTCCAGGGTATCGTGTTGCAGGAAAAACCGGTACGGCCCGTGTTGCCGGGAAAAAAGGCTATGCTGAAAATCGACATATTGCAAGTTTTGTAGGTATCGCCCCAGTAACGCATCCTAAATTAGTTGTGGTTGTTATTGTGCAGGAGCCCACGCATTTGGGATATTATGGTGCTGCCGTTGCAGCCCCATTATTTGCACAGGTGATGTCAGGGGCGTTGCGTGTTTTGAATGTTCCACCAGATAAGTCGTAAGGAGACATAGTATGCTCATTAGTGAATTATTATCGCCGTGGTTATCGTCTGAGAACCTACCAGCTTTAGAGATACAGGCTATTCATAATGATAGTCGCAATGTTATTCCGGGCGCCTTATTTGTGGCCTATCCTGGGCAACAGCAGGATGGTCGTCGTTTTATAGAAAGCGCTATTGCTCAGGGGGCGGTGGCTATTTTGTATGATCCGGCTGGTGAGTATCATTACGAAGGGACTGTTCCGGGCTTTGCGTTGCCAGAACTAGGCCAACATTTGGCAGCGATTGCCGCACGATTTTATCCGGCCTTGTCTTTATTTCAGAGTATCGGAATTACTGGCACCAATGGAAAAACGACCATTGCTTATTTGTTAGCTCAAGCTTATACCCTTGTAAATATACCTTGTTTGTATATAGGGACTTTAGGTCACGGTCTAAATTCTTCTTTTACGCCATTATTAAATACTACCCCAGATGCATTGCATTTGGGGCGCTTAATGCAGTCTTATTATGATCAGGGCTGTCGACGTTTGGCGATGGAAGTATCCTCTCATGCTTTAGACCAACACAGGGTAGAGACTATCCCTTTTCAACAGGCGATTTTTACCAATTTAACCCGCGATCATTTGGATTATCATGGAACAATGGAGGCTTATGCGCGGGCTAAAGCACAATTATTTGCTTTTCCGAGTGTGCGTGTGGCAATTGTTAATGTAGATGATCCTGCTGCGGCTCAGATGTTAGCGGCAGTAGCCCCTGGCGTGCGTATTTTACGCTATGGTCTACATGCAGCAGATGCAGAGTTTAAGATAGTAGAGAGCAGTGTCAGTATCAAAGGAACACGCGGCATATTACAGACGCCAGCAGGAAGTATTCCTCTAGAGATAGATCTGCTCGGAGATTTCAATTTATATAATGTATTGGCGGTGGCTGCGAGTTTATTTGCGGAAGGTTATTCGAATACCCGTATTGTAGAGGTGTTGCGGCATTTACAGGCACCTCCTGGTCGTTTAGAAGTGATCGCACAATCTCCTGGCGGGGTAGTAGATTATGCGCATACGCCGGATGCCCTAGAAAATGTATTGTCGACATTAAAGCCATTGACGCAAGGGCGTTTGTGGGTGATCTTTGGTTGCGGGGGCGATAGAGACCCCGGGAAACGTGTATTGATGGGGAAAATTGCGAGCCAATATGCCGATGAAATTATGGTGACCAGTGATAATCCTCGCAGTGAAGATCCGCAATTGATTATTGATGCGATTGTGCAGGGGATTCCCTCTGGTGTATCTTATGCCTGTGAAGTGGATAGAAAAAAAGCCATCATGCAAGTTTTTCGGAAGGCTAATCCCAAAGACGTGATTCTAGTGGCAGGTAAGGGACATGAGTCTTATCAAGAAGTCTTAGGCGTGCGCCGCCCCTTTTCCGATCAGCAAGTGATAAGAGAGTTGTTGCGTGCGTAGTTTATATATTCATGTACCTTGGTGTATCCGTAAGTGTCCTTATTGCGATTTTAACTCGCATGAATGGTCGGGCGAGTTGCCAGAAAAAGCCTATGTTGATACGTTAATACAAGATGTGCACGAAGATATTGCCCGTTTTGGTAGTAGTGAATTGGGTAGTATTTTTATTGGTGGTGGAACGCCTAGCGTGTTATCTGGAGAGGCATATGCGCGTCTTTTTGATGCCTTATCTCAGTGTTTTACCTGGGAAAACGATATAGAAATCACCTTAGAGGCGAATCCAGGAACCGTTGATCAGCAGCGTTTTAAAGCCTATCGTTTGGCGGGAATTAATCGTCTTTCTCTTGGAGTGCAGAGTTTTTCAGCGAAGTATTTAAAAGCCTTGGGGCGCATTCATGATGGTCCACAAGCGGAGAAGGCAATTTTATTGGCGCAGGAGGTGGGTTTTACCAACTTCAATATTGATTTGATGTATGGATTACCAGGGCAATCCGCAGAAGAAGCCAGTGAAGATTTATTAAAAGCATTTTCTTTTCAGCCGAAGCATCTTTCTTGGTACGAGTTAACCATTGAGCCCAATACTCAATTTTATAAAAAACCTCCCTCCTTGCCCAAAGAAGAGCATATGTGGGCAATAGAGCAGGTGGGCCTTCAGCATTTAGAAGCAGCCGGATATCATCGGTATGAAATTTCAGCCTTTTCGAAACCAGGGTACGCAGCGCGACATAATCTGCAATATTGGCAATATGGGGATTATTACGGTATTGGTGCTGGTGCGCATGGCAAATTGCACAGCAAAGAAGGAATCTTTAGAACTCAAAAACATAAAATGCCTAAAGCGTATTTAGATCCGCAGAAACCTTTTTTGAGTGCGATACATACCGTGACCGATGCAGAAAAAATATTTGAATTTATGTTAAATACCACACGCTTGTTGCGGCCGATACCAATAGCATGGTTTACGCAGCAGACAGGATTGCCTGTAGAACGAATTATCCCTTTCTGGGATATTGCCCAGCAGAAAGGTTTTTTAGAGCGGACTGCCGAGCATTGGCAGTTGACGTCGTTAGGTCGACGTTATACGAATGATGTGCAAGCAATTTTTTTATAAAGGAGTTAGGACCTTCCTTTTTACTTTCTTGTCGTGGGTCGCGAATAACTGACAAACAATTCACTAATGATACTACTGCCATCTCCTTTGCTCCTTTTATTATAAAGAAGCTATGAGATCACATTATTAGATTAATTTCCAGTCACTCGTGATCTTGCCCTGTGGCTTTAAGCCCTTCAATTGATTTTTGATTATAAAAATAATATTATGCGCAAAAAAAATAAATTGCGTAATATATAAGGAGACTTGAATGCTCACGACTGATAAAATAGATAATAGGACTATCTATGAACCTCCAGCAGGAAATTTACATGTACTTGGCAGTATTGGAAGTAATGCAGATGTCACGATTCGGAATGGGAACCTAATCGTAGAGGGAAATATAGGCGATAACTCAACGATTAAATGCAAGAGTGACACTCAGATAGGCAGCTGCAGCTTCTTCAACAACGCGCCATACACTTTTGTAGAAATAAGAGGTAATGTCGGTTCTAATGTAAAAATTTACCTTAGTGTTGGGGATGTTACGGTAAAGGGCATTGTAGGATCACATAGTATGATCAATATCAAGTTTTTGGGGAGTATTGTAGCAGGAAGAGTGGATGATCATGTATCAATGATATGTGGCGATTCAATCACTGCGGATGATGTGGGCGCTGATACTAGCATGATAGTTTGTGGTAAGGCTGGTAGGATACGAGTAAACTCAATCGGGGATAACACAAGGTTGTATGCTCCTGGGAGTAAAAGCACAGTTACTGTTCTGTGGCCGCAACCAGTAACGCCAACAACCCCACGAAATGAGGATGACACCGACTCACAACAGGTCTCGATAAGAACAATGCATGCAGGCCCCTTCTGACACACACACTATATATATTTAAGTATGAACGCTTGGGCCAACGAGTGCTTCTGCGGAGCTTGGTGCCAAATCGGCGGCATCACCGAAAGGTAAAGATGATAAAGGTCCCAGTGTAGCAAGACCCGATTAACAAAGGATAAAGGTATTTTTCACTCAGAGAGCGGAGCATTTTTTAGATATTTTAAGGGCTCCGTGCTCACGCGCGCGGCTCGGATAGATCGTGCTAATTTCAATCATAGCATGCGTTTTCTCTGTTGAGGTTTTTAGAGCGGGGCTGCATTAATGATGATCTTGCCATCGTTTTGTGAGGGAGCTGTTCCATAATTAGGGATGGGTTTATGTAGAGCGTGTTTGAGTAATGCTTGCGTGACATTCTTTTCATGACGTTTTGTATGTGCACAACAATATTGAAAAACGCTAATAGAAAAGGCGAGCGCAGATATAAAAGACACGACCGTATATTCTGGGAGCATACTTTTATGTCCTGCTTTTTCTTGCAGAGAGGCTAAGTATGGAGTAAGCAAAGCAAGTAGGGGAGCTACTCCTGCAGCTGCGGTATAAAAACCAGTAAGTAGACCTTGTTTATTTTCAGAGACGACCTCAAGTGCTTCACGTGGCACGGAGAAATTTACCGCACCATTAAAAATAGGAAACAATATAAAAATGAATAGTCCTTGTAGATACTTATCTGAGGTAATGCTAATTGCATAAGAGAGTAATGCCATCGCAAAAAAAGAGAGAGAGGTTATTTCTGCAGGGCGAATGGGGAGTGTCAGAAAGGGTAAATAAGTGCGTACACTCGTGGATAATCCCAATACCCAAGCGGTATTATAAATAGCAGTAGTGGGTTGAAATCCTAAGCGTGTAAAAATAGACACACCATTGGAGGTGAGCATCATTAATGAAGCAAAACTGGCCGCATAGTAAAAAG
>JAUYSE010000026.1 GCA_030696465.1 Legionellaceae bacterium | reverse complement strand
TAAATGAATAGTTAATCTGTTATAATAAAGCGGACAGTTCATTAGCTACAGATCCGGACAATTCTATTAGCTCGCAACAACAGGCTAAGATAAAAACAAATAGATTTTTTTATCTTAAGTGTCGACGTCGGCTTATCGTGGCTTGTGCTCACGCACATTGTCCCGAATTTTACAAACTATTTCCGGGCTTTGCACGTGCCGCTAGCAATGACTGCATTTCATCAAAGAATTGCAAACTCGCTGGGGTTCGTGGATCCCACCAATGACGTCTTTGTTGCAAAATTTCAGTGTTTTTAGGATCGCTTAAAAAGGCATGCAGCGCTGCTTTATCGGGATCATCTTTGTGTGCGAGGAGAAAGTCTAATATTCCAATTTTTTCTGTAATAATGTTTTTCTTTATTTTCAGTATTTGGGGAATCGGCATGTCAGAGATATTATTGACATAGATAAAAAAACCTGAAATACTGTTACCTATATTTAAAACAAGTTGAACATTTATGATGTTATCTTCAGTGGTTATAACAGTAAACAATTGGCGTTGGCGATAAGAAAATCGTTTGCGTATTTGTTTTTTGTTAACCCGGAGAAAGCAACATCATGACCACTTACTTTTTAGCATTCCTTCGTCATTCATTCCTCATTGCGCGCATCACCTTCGTTGCGTTCGCCGCTTCCTTTATAACTTTTAGTTTTGTTCAAGCATCTGCTGTTGGCTGGCCATGGGGCCTTCACACACGCGTTGCCTAAGTTTTTTACGATTTCTAAAAAATAGCACGACAAAACTAAAAGGGTTACTGACATGAAAACGATTATTCGTCAACTATTGGCGCGAAAACTGCTTTCTGCGGAAGAGTGCCATACGTTATTTACGCAACTTGAGCACAGCGATGAGTTACAACAAGCGGTAGTTTTTTCGTTGTTGGCTGCCAAGGGAGAAGCGTTTCCCGAAATTATGGCGACACGAGCATTTTTATTACAACAGTCAACGATCGATGCTTCGTGTTTAAAAGCCTGCCCTGACAACATGATTGATTTGGTGGGGACAGGGGGCGATGGAAGCAGTACCTTTAACATATCTACCGCAGCCAGTTTGGTGGTCGCGAGTTGCGGTGTGTATGTCGCCAAACATGGGGGCAGCCGTTCAACCGGCATCTGTGGAAGTGCGGATGTTATCACGGCTTTGGGCATTCCGACCTATCAGCAAGCCAGCGATATTATTCGTAGCTTGCATCAACATTATTATGCTTATTTGCGAGCGCCTTACTTTAACGAATTTCTCAATACCATGGGTTCTGTACGTAAACAATTAGATTTTCCCACCATTTTTAATATTTTAGGTCCTTTAGTGAATCCTCTCAGGCCTAAGCGGCAAGTCATTGGCGTCTATCGGAAAGATTTGGTGCCCGTGGTTGCGGCTGTATTAAAAGAAACAGGGTCTATTCATGCGATGGTACTGCATGCGGCAGAAGGCTTAGATGAATTGAGCGTTAGTGGGCCCACTTATTTGGCAGAGGTTAGGCCTGAAGGTATTCAAGAATATGTTTTGTGTCCGCAGACTTTAGGGTTTACATCATCAACGTTACAAGAGGTGTCAGGGGGCACGTCTGAGATAAATGCAGCCATCATCCAGGATGTTTTTTCAGGAAAATTAGCCGGCGCAAAACGCGATATTGTGGTACTCAATGCAGCGGCGGGACTGCTGGTCGCAGATAAAGTCTCTAGCTTGATGGAAGGCATTGCAATGGCAAGAGAGGCGATTATTTCCGGCAAGACATTGGCATTATTACAGCGATTACAAGGAGAAAAAGCATGAGTGATTTTTTAGAGACTATTCGAGAAAGCGTACTGACTCGAGTACAGCATATGCGTATTGAAGAGCGAGGTACTATCGTAAACACGATTGATTTTTGTGAGATGTTTAGGCAAACAAAATCGCCCATTTTTATCAGCGAAATTAAATTTTCCAGTCCTTCTCGAGGCGTAATTTATCGTGGCGATTTGAGTCCCGTACAAATTGCTGCACAATACAAACAACATGGCGCACATGCCTTATCGGTCTTGACCGAACCCTCTTTTTTTAAAGGGGATATTGAATATATTCGCCAAATCCGTACTCAATTACCAGACTGCCCTATTTTATTGAAAGATTTTGTGCTTTCGCCACTACAAATCAAACAAGCGCAAGTGTATGGGGCGAGTGCAGTGTTATTAATTGTTGGTTTTTTAGAACCGGCCTTGTTGCGTGTATTACATGCCTATGCACTATCGCTGGGTTTGACGCCGCTCGTAGAAGTGCATGATGCAGCTGAGTTAGAAGTTGCCTTAACGCTGCAGCCTAAAGTAATCGGCATTAATAATCGAAACTTAAAAACGTTAAAAATAGATTTGAATACCTCGCGAGCGCTTATTCCCTTGATTCCTGAAGAGATTTTTACCGTGTGTGAAAGTGGCATTGATAGCGTATCGGCCATCCAAGAGATGAGTGCCTTGGGCTTTGACGGGTTTTTAATAGGCAGTCATTTAATGCAGTCGGCTCATCCTGGAGAGGCATTGGCAGCACTGTTACAGAGTAATAATCATGAGGGCTAAGATTTGTGGAATTACTACTTTAGCGGATGCGCAGCTTGCCGTGCGTCTTGGCGCTTGGGCTTTAGGCTTTAATTTTTATAAAAAATCTCCGCGATTTATTGCACCCAGTGCCGCCAAAGCAATCATAGCAGAACTACCTGCCAGTGTTTTAAAAGTGGGCTTGCTTATCGATGAGATTCCTCGCGATCTGGAGGCATTTATGCATGATGTGGGCCTTGATCTCTTACAAGTGTATACGCTGTTGGAGGTGCCACTCAGGTTAAAGAAACGCATGATTCTGGGCGTAAATGTGACGTGTCAAGAGGCGTTGCCAGCGCATGCGGAGTTAGATCAATACGCGTATCTATTGTTGGATGCACCTAAAGATTCGGATGGGGTGTTTGGCGGTACTGGGCGTTTAAGTAATTGGGCGCTTGCAACGCAACTGGCAAAAAAATATCGATTATTCCTGGCCGGGGGCTTAAACCCTCAGAATGTTCAAGCAGCAATCCAAGCGGTAGATCCTTATGCCGTGGATGTGGCCAGCGGGGTGCAGGCGGTCCCTGGCCGACTTGAACCTATTTTATTAACAGATTTTTTACGGAGGGTGAATGATGAATTCTAAAAAAGGGTATTTTGGCGAATATGGTGGTTGTTTTGCGCCAGAAACGTTGATAGAGCCACTGGCTGCATTAGAGAAAGCCTATCAACAATATAAAGAGGATCCGAGCTTTCAGGCCAAATTACAGGATTATTTGCGTCACTATGTGGGGCGCCCTACATCGCTGTATTGTGCGCAGCGCTTAAGTGCACATTTGGGTGGCGCACGTATTTATCTAAAGCGCGAAGACCTCACGCATACGGGCGCTCATAAAATAAATAATACCATTGGGCAAGGATTGTTGGCGCAATGCATGGGAAAGACGCGTTTAATTGCAGAAACGGGGGCAGGGCAACATGGGGTGGCCACCGCAACGGTTGCGAGTTTGTTGGGCTTATCTTGTGTGATTTACATGGGGGCGGTGGATATGCAGCGCCAGCACCTGAATGTGGTGCGTATGCGAATTCTAGGGGCTGAAGTGCGAGCGGTGACCTCTGGTAGTCAAACCTTAAAAGACGCAACCTCTGAGGCCATGCGGGATTGGGTGAGTAATGTAGAAGATACCTATTATGTGCTCGGTTCTGCATTAGGCCCACATCCTTATCCAACCATGGTACGCGATTTTCAACGGGTGATAGGGGTAGAAGCGCGCAGGCAAATCTTAGAGGCAATTGGGCGAGTGCCAGATGAGTTGGTAGCTTGTGTCGGCGGTGGTAGCAATGCTATCGGTTTATTTCATCCTTTCTTAGAAGATTTAAGCGTAAAGATGACTGGCGTAGAAGCGGGCGGTACTTCCTTGGTTTTGGGGCAACATGCGGCACGATTTTCAGGGGGGCGCTTAGGGGTATTGCAGGGCACAAAAAGTTATTTGCTACAAGATGCGGATGGGCAAGTGGCGGCAACGCACAGTATTTCAGCGGGTTTAGATTATCCCAGTGTGGGGCCGGAACATGCCTATTTACATGATCTGGGACGTGCGCAATATACCTATGCTACGGATAAAGAAGCCCTCGACGCGGCATTTTTATTGGCGAGACTCGAAGGCATTATCCCCGCCTTAGAAAGTGCACATGCACTTGCGTATGTGATACGCACGGCTGGTCAATTACCGAAAGATTACGTGATGTTGGCGGGTTTGTCGGGTCGGGGTGATAAAGATGTCGAAACCTTAAGTCAATATTTAGGAGAAAAATATGATTCAGACTCTATTTGAGAAAGGACAAAAAGTCTTTATCCCCTTTATTATGGCCGGGCATCCTTCATTGGAAGAAACCAAGCACGCGGTACTCGCCTTATCTGCTGCGGGGGCGGACTTGATTGAGCTTGGCGTGCCTTTTTCTGATCCTGTTGCCGATGGGCCAGTCAATCAAATGGCGGCAGAGATCGCACTAGCACAGGGGGTGAATCTCCACGCTATTTTTGCGTTGGTGCAGTCTTTGCGTCACAGCGGCTGTGATACGCCCATTATTTTGTTCAGTTATTTGAACCCAATTTTGGCGTTGGGGTATGAAACTTTTGCCAAAGAGGCGAAGGCCGCTGGCGTGAATGGGGTATTGGTTGTGGATTTACCGCCAGAAGAAGGCGAGGCATTTTATGCACAACTGAGCGCGCTAGGATTAGGAGTCGTGTTATTGATTTCGCCGACGACGAACCCTGCTCGGTTTGCGCAGTATCATCGAGTCGACCCTGCGTTTATTTATTATATTTCAAGATGTGCGGTCACCGGAGTGCAGAATGATCTTGCGCCACAGTTGGCGGATGAAATACAGACACTACGCAGCTATTTTCCTAATAAAAAAGTAGTGGTTGGTTTTGGGATATCGAGTGTTGAACAGGCGGCAACGGTGGCACAACTCGCCGATGGGGTGGTGGTGGGGAGTTTGTTAGTGCGGACTTTACAAACAGAGGGCTTGGAGGCATTTACTAAGCTTGCAGAGCGGTTTGTAGAGGGCATTCCACGTTATTCCGAGTAGGTATATATAAAATAGCACGTCATCTCGAGCCAGTTTGTGGCTAGAGATGAACCACAGGTAATTCTGCGAGAGATATCCTGCAGACAGATCGATCTCAGCGCGAGGGTGCTCGCAAAGCAGTCCTGACAGCTGTGAGAAGTGCAAGATGAGTCAGTAACTTCCCAGCATGGTGCTGGGAGGTAATATCAATAAGAGGAAACAATAATGAAAAAGAGTAATAGGATGCATGTTGGCGCAGCGGGGGCTGGTATTTTTGACGGTTGTCATATCGCGCCACTAGCGACAAAAGCAAGACCTGCGTTAACCGGTCGTAAGGCGTTTAATCCCACGTTTTTTTCAGCAGGTATTTTTGATGGATTGGCGCTTACTTCTTCTGAGTTAAAGAGCCTACAGACAGGCGCATCTCAACAGGCAGCGTCATCACAATCAGGGCCGACAACACTATCAAAATTATAGGATAAACGCATGGAATGCGAATGGGATTCGATAGGCTGAAATAGAGGGATTATTATTTCAACCTATCATGATGTAGTATTTCTGAAGGGGTAAAAAATGTCATCTGTGCGTATGCCTTCTGTGATGGGCGGTATTTTATTAGTGGTTGGCAATGTGATTGGCGCAGGCATTCTGGCTTTGCCGATTGCAACGGCGCAGCTAGGCTTACCAATGGCATTATTGGTGTTGGTCTTATTTTGGTTTTTACTATTGATGGGTGCCTTTTATTCTTTAGAAGCGAATATGGCATTACCCGCTGGGGCGAATTTAGTTTCTATGGCACAGGCTTCTTTAGGCAGAGTCGGGGTTGGCGTTGCCTGGTCTTGTAATTTATTGGTGATGTATTCTTTGATCGCCGCATACATTGCGGGTGGTGGAGATTTAATCCAAGTTAATTTGGCGCGCATGGGTTTAGAGGGATCGACGTCACTGGCGAGTATCCTTTTTTTACTGTTTTTTGGTGGGTTGGTGACCCTGGGAATTGCTCGAGTTGATTATATGAATCGACTCTTGATGTTATTGAAAGCGGGCATTTTTGTCTGTGTTATTATAGGATTGATGCCGCATCTGACCTTAAGCCATGTGTTATGGTCACCGGTGCAAGTCCCGTCCTCTTCTTTATTAATTATTATTATCACCTCCTATGGGTTTGCAACCATCGTGCCTAGTTTGCGAAGTTATTATCATAGTGATGTGAAAAAAATTAAATCCATCATGTTGAAAGGTATGGTAATTTCATTGCTTTGCTATGTGTTGTGGATTAGCTTTATTTTTGCGGTGATTCCAGTGCAAGGCCCCTATGGACTGTATCATATGGCGACCTCAACGCATCCAGTCTCAGACTTGCAGTATGCATTGAGTCATGCCTTGCAAATGCCATGGATAACCCAGGCCATTAATATTTTTAGCAGTATTTGCATCATGACGTCATTTTTAGCAAACTCGATTAGTTTAACGGATTTTATTGCAGATGGGTTTGGTCATGTACGGATCATGAGTGCACTGCGGGGTGATAAAAGCAAATCAATAGTGGTGTATTTGGCCGCGTATATACCCCCGTTAATTGCGGTATTGTTTTGTCCGAGTGCGTTTTTATTAGGTTTATCGATGGCCGGCGTGTTAGCGATTATTTTATTGCTGATATTGCCAGGTTTGATGGTGCTACGCTTTCGTTATAGAGCCGACAATAGGCAGCAGTATACATTACGAAGCAAGCTTTTGTTAGGGACAGAGTTAGTGATAGCCTTTGGCTTATTAGCCTGGTCTATTGGGGGATATATATATGCAGGAATTTGATAGAGATACACAATTTTTAGATGCAAACGATACCTTTAAACCTTTGACCGATCGTTTTAATATGCCGGTGAATGCAGAGGGACAGAAATTAGTGTATTTAAATGGCAACTCTTTGGGGCCAAAGCCTAAGGGTGTCGATGAAGCAGTACAGGCACATTGTGAGGTGTGGGGGCGCTTGGGAGTGCGTGGTCATTTTGATGGGGCAGATCCCTGGATATCATATCATCAACGGGTGACACTGCAATTGGCGCGTTTAGTGGGGGCGCAGCCAGACGAAGTGATCGCAATGGGTAGCTTGACTGAGAACTTGCATCTAGCGTTTATTTCTTTTTATCAGCCAACACCTACCCGTTATAAAATTATTCGTTTTGCAGGTTTCCCGTCGGATACGTATGCATTAGCCTCGCAAGTACGCCAACGATTGGATACCTTACGGGCTTTTATGCCAGAGGCTCCTTTTACGGAAGAAGAGGCCATTGTTGAAATTCAGCCCGATTCAAGTGGGTATATTTCAATCGAAGCCATTGAGCAGGTGCTTGCGGCGCATGGTGATAAGACCGCAGTATTGTGGCTGGAAGCGGTGCATTATTTAACGGGGCAATATTTTGATATCCAAGCCATTACACAATTAGCCCACCGTTATGGATGTATGGTCGGTTTTGATTTAGCACATGCGGTGGGTAATCTGCCTTTGCAACTACATGACTGGGGTGTCGATTTTGCCGTATGGTGCAGTTACAAATATTTATCTGCAGGGCCTGGCGCCATCGCAGGTTTATATATCCGAGAGCCTTATGTGCGTGATCCGCAGCGTTTGCGATTAGCTGGTTGGTGGGGGAATAAAGCCGAGACGCGCTTTGCGATGTCTCCAGTGTTTGATCCGGCACTGACCGCAGAAGGCTGGCAGCTCAGCAATGCGCCGATTATTTCTTTACGTGCCTTGCATGCAGCGCTGTGCGTCTTTGATAGTGTTGAGTTTGCTGCGCTGCGTGAAAAAAACAAGCGATTAGTGGCCTATTTGGAATATCTTTTGCAGAAAGAATTAGGTGCTGCCGTGCAAATCATTACGCCGACTAATCCGGAGGAAAGGGGCTGTCAGTTATCATTACGATTGAAGGCGTTGCCCGCAGTGGATAATCATCTAGAGCATGTATTTTTAGAGCATGGAGTGGTGTGTGATGTGCGTGGAGACTTAGTGCGTGTGGCGCCAATGGGTTTATATAGCACTTACAAAGATATATTCTGTTTTGTACAACAACTGAAGAAGATATTGATATAGACTGCAGTTTTGACTCAAAACGCGCGATCTATCGCCAAATTAGCCTGGCTTTTTGGTGCGCCTAGTTTGGTGCTTCACGCGGTTGCGAACGTGGCGGGTGAACCTATAGAAGAGTCTAATATAGAAATCGCCTCAAAAAATATGGGAGAGTTTCTGGTTGAGTATATCGGGAATTTGCCAAAAACCGTATAAGCCAATGGTCAATACACCCTACACATCAAAAAAAATATTTTTTAATGCCTATCTCCCAAGGATATACTGTGACGTTATCTATTTGTTTTATAAACGACTCTCGACTGAGACAGATAGCTTCACACTCTCCAAAATCATGAGATAATGTTTTTAGGGTGGATAAATGGCGACTTTCTACAGTAGTAGTGCTTTTAATTTCGATGAATAAAATTTTTTGACCAGGGCGCTCAACGACTAAATCAATTTCTGCGTCATCTTTTGTGGCTAAATAAGTAAAGCGATAGTTACGATGGCGATAACTGGCTAATTGTACACATTGGTTAATAATAAAATGCTCAAATGCCTCACCAAATGCGGAAGTGCTTTCTATCAAGGGAATTTCAATTAATCGCATTAAAGCTCGCACAACCCCCGTGTCAAAAAAATAAAATTTCGGTTTTTTGCTCAAACGTTTGCGAAATGAATGTTGAAACGGCTGTAGATAATAACCAATTAAAGTATCTTCCAAGATAGAAAAATAATCTTGTACAGTATAATCAGATACACCAACATCTTTCGCTATATTTGAAAAATTAATTTTTTTCCCATTGGCTTGCGCCGCAACCTCTAAAAAATGACGAAAGGGCTCTAACTCGCGGACATATTTTTCTGCCCATACTTCTTCTTTCAAATACAAATTGACATATGTTTCTAAAAAAAGCTGCTTTTCGAGATCATTTGTAAATTCAAATGTTTTTGGTAGCATCCCATATTGCATTGCATGGGATAGATTAAACCTCTCTCCTAGTTCTAAGTAAGTGAGAGGGTACAGATGATAAAGTAACGCCCTGCCTGCCAATAAGTTCGCACCACCATGCCTTAATTTTTTTGCACTGGAACCTGTCAGAATAAATATTTTATGGGTGGTTTCAATCAGGTGGTGTACAACATCCAGCAGTTTCGGCAGTTTTTGAATTTCATCGATTACAACATAGGGTTGTGTATCTGGTAATGCCCGGACAATGTCATCCAATGCATCGGGATTGCGTGCAAAGTAATTTTCGTTTTTAGCTTGCAACAAATTAATCATCAGTGCATCTTTAAGCCAAGGCAAAGAGGTCAACAGGGTGGTCTTTCCCACGCCGCGCGCGCCAAATAGAAAAGCACTTTGTTTTTCACTGAGTTGTATTAGTCTCTCAAACATGTATAACGCCATTTTATGTTTGTATTTTAGAAATTGTACGCCATTTTATAAATTTATCAAGGAAAGTGTCGTATATTTAGAGATGGATACCTTAAAAAAGAAGCAGTGATATAGTCATTTTTATTTTTTAAAAGGTAGATCACGATCTAAGTGTGATTATCTCGACGGCGGTCATGCGCGAGAGTTCTGCATTGATTATATAAAAGTCATTATGTTATTATGAGAAACACCGCCCATTCTAAATATAAGAAATACCTTGACTCAGACACTTGACCGCGCAAAAACCACTATTATCATTACAATATCGTTAGTGAATGGAGTTTTATATTTTTCGATTCCTTTTGCGGGCGGGAAAAATTTTGAAAAGCTGATTCAGCAGGATAATGAGACCACTCAGTATATGATGATTGTGGTGAGTGTTTTCGCAAGTATGGTGTATGCAACGTTCATTTTTAATAGCTTTGGAATGATGAGCCTCTGGGTCAATTCACGTACTAAAGCTTTTTTTTCGGTACTTGCCCCTTTGTC
>JAUYSE010000024.1 GCA_030696465.1 Legionellaceae bacterium | reverse complement strand
TACCGTTAAAAATAGCGTGAGGATAAACGCCAACGTGGTTTCAATACTCCATTCGCCTATTTGTAAGTAGATATAGCCAGGATAATATTGAAATAAAATACCTATGCCAATGGCGAGACACAGAAAAATGAGCAGCGATAGGCTACGTTTCATCACTCAACTCCGGTTGAAGGTTGTTGAGATATATTATTCTCACTGGGATCCCGTGTCGTTGTAGGGGCCATGTTTTCCGCGTTGTCGCCAGTTTGCTCGCTATCGTTAATGTGCTGTGTGGATAGTATATTTTCAAGCGCTTGAATGCTGGGCTCTAGTGAAAAAGTAGGCGCTTGATACTGTTTAAGTTGTGCGAGTGTTTCTAAGATTGCTTTTATTAAATCGGGATGAGATGTATAGGCTTGCGTAAGGGTGGTTTGTGTTTGTTGCAAGGCTTGCTGATAGGCGGCTTGATTGTCGGCTAGAAAAGCTTTTTCTGCCATTTCCAGAGAAAAAATACTTTGTTGCTGTTGCTGTGCTTTTTCGACGGGTTTAAGTTTCGGGCTATGTTGAATCAGTATAAATGGCTTGAGAGAGGACATTACTTTTTGCCAGGTAGAGGACGTGCTGCTTTCTGCGGGTTTGACGGAAGAAGCAATTTTCTGTGGTAAAAGCTCGGTGGGCTCAGGTAGTGCGGCGATTTGTGTGACTAAGGTTTGTAAAGTTTGGAAAGTTTCCATAGGAGAAGGTGTTTGCTTTATTTGTTGGGTTATCTCTGCAATGGATTGTTGCAGCGTATCTAAACTCGAATCATGCAGGGCCTGCAAGTAGTTTTCTGCACTGTTTAAAAAGGGTAGGGCGCGGTTGATCTCCATCGGAGATTGCAGGGCAATGTTTGCTAAATTAAGATAAGTTTGAATAAAGAGCAATTGTGATTGTTTTTGAAACGTGCTGAACTCAGGTGTTTTATGAAGCTGGCTGCTCAATTGTGCAATATTTTGTTGCTGTCGTATTTCGAGCGCTTGTAATTTATTTTGTAATGTATTTTCTAAGCGATGTTGCGCTTGTAGTGTACTCGTGTGTTTTAATGAATTCTGCAGTTTTTGATATTTTTGGGTAAGAGCGTAAGCATAAAATAAGGCGGTGCCAGCAAGCAGAAGTGCGAGGATAGCCATACCTTTAACAATTAGCCCTTGTGTTGGAACTAGGCGAGTGGTTTTTTCGGTGTTAGGAGTCACTTCTAGGCTATTTTCGTCGCTCATATAATGATATTTCCTTGAGATCTATTGGTATAGCTGGATTAGAGCGGGCACGATGTCATTGGGCTGGCATAAGTGAATGGTTTTTATGCCAAGTTCTTGCGCCTTTTGTGCTAAGCGCGGACTTATCACTAAAAAAGGGGTGTTGATAATCCACGGATTTGCGCGGGAATCTTGTAATAAATTTATCAGCGCCTGCTCACTAGTAATCAGTATAATATCTATCTTTGTATTTTGCCAAATGCTTTGCAGATATTCCGCGGAGTATTTTGTGGAAAGACGCTCATATACCTCAATCGGATGAACCAAGGCGCCACGAGAAGATAAGCCTTCATCGAGGGTACTGAGCCCATGTTTCCCTTTAATGAGCGCAATGTTTTTTTGTTGCACGTCATGGAGGGTCGGCAGATTGAGTACAGCCTTGCTGTCTGCTTCTGCAGGTATCGTAATTGCCTCTATTCCAAAAGATTGTAGGGCTTTCGCGCTGGCTCTCCCGAGCGTGATACAAGAAAGTTGCGGATTCCAGCGTAAAGACGTTTGTTGAAATACCGAAAAAAAACAACGTACGGCATTGGGGCTAATAAAAATGGCGTAATCCAGTATTGGATGCAGAGGGATATAGTCGGCAGGAAGCGGGAGTTGTTGAATATTTAACAGGGGAAGCGAAATAGAAGTGGCACCCAGTGCCTGTAATGTTTGATCTAAGATCGCCCCTTCAGGCAAGGGACGGGTATTAAGGATGCGTAGTCCTGTTAAGTGCTGCATATTAAGCTTTGCACGCGAGAAGCGCTTGAGCGCCCTGAGCAAATAATTGATCTATCATGGTTTGCGTGAGTAGAGGGGCTTGTTCGGGGGTGCCGATGCTGTTGGCCTCAATACAGGTGCTGCCATCAGGATTTAATACTCTCGCTCGTACGTGTATACGCTTCGCACTCGAATCTTCAGCGTTGTTGCAAGCTTTCTCGCCATCGGTCATGTACTGCGAGTACACTCCTTTGTCTCGTTCACTTGCGCCTCGCTGAAAATCCGATTGCTGTGCGTCAGTGAGTGTCGCACTCGAATCTTCAGCGTTGTTGCAAGCGCTCTCGCCATCGGTCCTATACTGCGGCTCTAAATGTGCATAAATAGCGACGGGTACGTGGCAATTACCGCCGAGCGCCAGATTAATCTCTCGCTCAATTTGCACACATAAAGCAGTGTCTGGATCATGCAGGGGCTTCAGCAGTGCTTGAAGCTCGGTATCGTTTTCGCGACATTCGAGTGCGAGGGCGCCTTGTCCGCAAGCGGGGAGCATTTGTTCGGTACTAAAAATTTGACGTATTCGCTGATTAAGCCCCATACGCATAAGTCCGGCGGCAGCCAGTACAATCCCATCAAATGATTCGGTTTCTAATTTTTTAAGACGGGTTTGAATGTTACCACGTAGTGGTTTGACGATTAGATCAGGCCGCAGGCGTAATAGCTGCGATTGGCGTCGCAGACTTGAAGTGCCAATGATGCTACCCAGCGGGAGCTTTTCCCAATCGTATTGGGTGCTGACCCAGGCATCAAAGGGGTTTTCACGTGCACAGATACAGGCTATGTGTAGACTGTCCGGTAAAGTGCTGGGAACGTCTTTCATAGAGTGTACGGCTAGATCGGCTCGGTTTTGCAGTAGCGCGTCTTCTAACTCTTTGACAAATAATCCTTTACCACCAATGGTGATCAGTTTTTTATCTAAAAATCGATCGCCCGTCGTGACAATAGGGAGTACCTCTATCTCGAGATTGGGCCAAAAATTTTTTAACGCTTGGATGACCTGCTGCGTTTGTTGCATGGCCAGCGGACTTTCTCGAGTGACTATTTTTAAATTTTTTTTCATGGAAGGCTCAATTTATCTAGGAATTTCCGCTATAGCATCAAACCATAGCATAATTATCAATGAGTCGGATATCGTCTATCCATACCGCCGCGAAACGTCTTTGCCAATGGGTTTCAATATAATCAACGCGAAACCCTTGTTTGGCAAGGGTTTGTTGTATGGCTTCGTCGGATATAGCGCTTTGGTCATGAAATAGGGCAGCAAAAATATCGGCTTTTTGCCGTTGTTCTGCAGAGAGACGATTATTGCGGGAGCTAAAAGGTAGGCCGCTAGGCTCACGAATCGTGGGGCAGGCGATGATGTTGATGTCCATCAAAAATGCACGCACCATGTCGCGAATGATCGAAAATTGTTGATAATCTTTTTCGCCAAAATATACGTTATGTGGACGTATACATTGTAATAACTTCATAACAACCGTCAGTACGCCGGTAAAATGTCCGGGGCGGTGTAAGGCTTCCATGTGCGCTTCGTCTCTCTCATTTGCGCCGGAGTGTATTTGCACTTGATATTGGTATTGATCAGGATACATCGCCTCTATATCGGGATGAAAACAGTAGTCAACTCCCAAAGACTCCAGTAATTGTAAGTCTTGATCAAGGGTTTTTGGATACTTTTGATAATCGGCAGAGGCATTAAACTGAGTGGGATTGATAAAAATACTGACGATGGTTTTGTCATTCTCTGCTAGGCTTTTTTCGATAAGGCTTGCATGTCCTGTGTGTAGATTACCCATGGTGGGCACAAAGCCCAGTTGCAGGCTAGAGGGGAACTGTTTGCGTATGCCGTGCCAAATTTTGGGGGCTTCAATACATTGCATGGATGCGCTCCTAGGGGGTAGATGTCTTTATTTTTTGTGTATAGGTATGCTCTGTTTGTGGAAAAGAAAGGGTTTCTACTTCGAGCACGTATTGTTCTAGGGCCTCACGAATAATAGGTTGTAGGCTGGCATATTGTTTGACAAACTTAGGTTTAAAATGCTTTAAAAGACCTAAGAGATCATGCCAAACGAGTACTTGCCCATCGGTATAAGCACCTGCACCAATGCCAATAGTGGGAATGTTACAGGCTTCCGTAATATTTTGCGCAAGTGATTCAGGGACACACTCAATAACCAGTGCACAACAACCGGCTTTTTCTAAGGCACGGGCTTGTGCCATCAGACGTTCTGCTTGAACCGCCGTTTTTCCTTGGACACGATAGCCCCCGAGCTGATGAATAGATTGTGCGGTTAAACCGATATGACCGACAATGTTAATGCCTGCTTCTGACAGGTAATGAATGGTTTTGCAGGTGTCTTCATCGGCGCCTTCTATTTTAATCGCATGTGCGCCGGCTTGTATAAGCGTTTGTACATGTTGAACTGTTTCTGCCAGGGATTTTTTATGCTGTAGAAAGGGAAGATCCGTCATTAAAAACTGCGCGCCAAGACCGCGGTGCACCGCTTGAGTATGCAGCACCATCATTTCTAGGGTTGCCGAGAAAGTATGGGGGTGTCCGTGGATCGCCATGGCAACCGAATCGCCGACCAAGACTGCATCGATAGAAGTATCGGCGATGATTTGTGCAGAAGGCGTATCATAGCACGTGACGATAGAGATCTTTTGCTGTTGTTGTTTTTTTTGGAGCAAGGTATTTATCGTTACAGGAGAACGAGGATTGGGAGGTACCTGTCGCATGGATCAAGTCCTTATATAATGGAAACAGAGTGTATTCTAGAAATCAATAGGGTGAGAGTCAATCGATTTTTCTAAGGAGAAAGTTTATTCTTCCTGCGGCTCAGGTTGTTGAGAGGGAGGAGATTCAGGGGTATCTGGAAAGTTTGGTTCATAACTGTCAGGTTCTGTTGGGAATTCTTGAGGAGGAGTTGGCTCCGGAAATTTTGGCGGCACTGCTGGTTTTTCTTGATTGCGCACGCTATCCTCCTCAATATTCTTAAAAATTATCCGCCCTGATTTTGTCGCTCTTTTATTTCAGATAATGTTTTGCAATCAATACATAGTGTTGCCGTTGGGCGTGCTTCGAGACGCTTAAGGCCAATTTCCACACCACAGGCTTCACAATAGCCGAAATCAGGTTCTCTGAGGCGTTGCAAGGCATCCTCTATTTTTTTGAGTAGTTTACGTTCGCGATCGCGGGTGCGTAATTCTAAGTTGAATTCTTCTTCTTGGCTTGCACGATCGGAAGGATCAGGATAATTTGCAGCTTCATCCTTCATATGACTCATGGTTCTATCCACTTCTTCCATGAGTGCTTTCTGCCAAGCAAGTAAAATTTTCTCTAAATGCGCTTTTTGAGCGTCATTCATGTATTCTTCGCCTTCGTGTTCTTGGTAAGGCGATATTCCCATCATATAGGCATTGGAATCTGTAATCATAGCATCCATAAAAGTACGGGGAGCGATATATCCGCTCGAGTTATCCTTAATTCTCTGGTATATCAAAGATAGAAAAAAATATCAACCGTTATATTTTGATTTCAGGAGTACCCGTAGTAATACGAGGGTGTTTTTGCAAATCACAAAAGGTTTGTATCGCCTTATAATCGTATTGTTTAAAGAAGTTTTGTACGGCATCGCCTTGAGTATACCCGTGCTCAAGTATCAATCGGCCTGAGGTTGATAGCCAATGCTTACTCTGCTGAATGATAGTGTGTAATGACTCCAATCCACTGGGCCCACTGACCAGTGCTTGTAGGGGTTCATGTATCAGCTGTGGGAGATGAGGATCATCAGCAGCAAGATAAGGAGGATTGGATAGAATGAGATCAAAGCGAGTGCTCTTAGGAACTAGCTCAAACCAGTTACTTTGTATAAATTGTACATTGCTTATGTTTAATGTGAGGGCATTCGTGCGGGCAATTTGTAACGCTTCTTTAGAGATATCTACTGCAGTGATCGTCCAGCCTGGTTTTTCTTTGGCAATAGCGAGTGCAATTGCTCCACTGCCTGTGCCTAATTCTAAGAGGTGAATATTCTTCATATTTTTAAAGTATTCTAAAGCGAGCTCCACCATTAACTCTGTTTCAGGACGTGGAATGAGCGTTGCTGGAGACACCTGTAAATTAAGCGACCAAAATTCTTGCGACTGTATAAGATAGGCGACAGGTTGACCGCTTTTTCGAGCAGATAATAACTTTTGAAAGGTGCTTAGGGCTATGTCACTCAGCGTTTGCTCTGCATGTGCATAGAGGAAGCTTCGTGGTTTCTGTAACACATGTGCGAGGAGTATCTCCGCATCTAGGCGAGGAGAACTGGAGTAGTCTTGTAAAAGCTGAGTAGCGGATTGAAGTAACGTGTGAATGTTCATATGCTGTGAGTATACTCGAATTTACCTCCCTCGCCCGCGCCGGGAACATGAAATAAAATCATCTATACAATTCGCGGGAGAGGGTTGGGGAGAGGGTTTCAATTAAGGATTATTCAGCTCAGCGAGTAATTCCGCTGCGTGCTCCTGTTGTAATGCATCAATTACCGCAGAGAGATTCCCCTCTACAATATCCGTAAGTTGATAGAGCGTAAGATTGATGCGATGGTCTGTGAGTCTTCCTTGCGGATAATTGTAGGTGCGGATACGTTCAGAGCGATCACCACTACCCACCATCAGTTTTCTAGTTTGTGCTTGTGCTTGTGCTTGTTTTTCTTGTTCGGAGTGTAACAGCCTCGATTTTAATAAGGCCATGGCTTTGGCTCTGTTTTTGTGCTGCGATCGTTCATCTTGGCATTCTACCACTACACCGGTTGGAATATGGGTAATACGAATAGCGGAGTCCGTTTTATTGACGTGCTGACCACCTGCGCCAGAGGATCGATAGGTATCGATACGTAAATCTTCCGGGTTTATTTGAATATCATTGATTTCATCAATTTCAGGGAGTACCGCAACCGTACAAGCTGAGGTATGAATACGCCCTTGTGACTCGGTTAACGGAACACGTTGCACACGATGTGTGCCGGATTCAAACTTTAGTTTTGCATACACGGAAGTACCAGAAATTAAGGCAATAACTTCTTTATATCCACCATGTTCGCCATTATGTGCGCTCATGAGTTCCACTTGCCAGCCTTGGGTTTCCGCGTAGCGTAGATACATCCGGAATAGATCTCCTGCAAAAATAGAGGCCTCATCTCCGCCTGTACCTGCACGTACTTCCAAATAAACGTTATGATCATCATCCGGATCTTTCGGAATCAGGTGTTTTTGTAGGGTGTTTTTTAGGGTTTCTAATGCCGACTCTAAAGCGGGTAATTCTTCTTTGGCAAGATCGACCAGTTCGGCATCGTCGCTTTCTAGGAACGTTTGTGTTTCTTGATAGTTGCTCAAAAGTTGTTGATACTCTTGAAAATCTTGTGCCAAAGGTTCTAATTGTGAATACTCTTTGCTGAGATTTCTAAATTGGTTTTGATTTTGAATGGTTCCAGGGTCGGCCAATAGACGACTGACTTCTTGAAAACGCTCTAATAGTTGTTCTAATTTCTGATTAATTGATTTTTTCATAATCGTTTCCTTCGGCTTTTTCGCTGGCGCCTGGCCGAAAATCCAATTGTTGTGAGTATAAATGATGCGCTAAGGTCAAGAGATCTTGGTTGCCATCCCAGGCAATTTGTCGCAAACCCTGCGTAGGGAAGTGCATGAGTTTTTTAAGTAATCGAGTACATAAAGTTTGTAAAACATGTTCAGGAACTTTCCCTGTAGCCAGTTGTTGTAATGCACGGGCCAGCTCATCATCGGCTAGAGTTTGCATACGTTCACGATAATTTCGAATGATAGTAGAGGCTTCGATAGAGCGTAGCCAGTAGTGAAATCGCGCGAGCTCTTCTTCAATGATTTGCTCTGCTTTTTTAGCGGCGGCTTGTCGCGCGTCTAAACCAGTTTGTGCGATACTTTGTAGGTCGTCTATATTATACAAAAATAGGTTTGGTAGAGAGGCTACTTCTGGTTCAACGTCTCTTGGAATCGCTAAATCTAGCAGACAGAGTGGGCGTGTATTTTGATGATGCTCTTGTATAAGCGCTTTCGTAATAAAAGGGATAGGGCAAGTTGTTGCGGAAACCAGCACATCAATTTCATGAAGGTGCGTTGCAATATCCGTAATAGGGAGTGTATGTCCCTTGAGATGATAGGCTAATTGTGCGGCATGCTCTATCGTACGACTGGCCACAAAAAAACGAGATACCCCTTGTTTGAGTAAATGATGTGCGACCAGGCTGGCGGTTTCGCCTGAGCCAATAATCATTACCGATAAGGGTTTTAAATCTGTAAAATGCTGTTTAAGATGTTGAATAGCGCAGTAGGCAAGCGATACGGGGTGCTCACCGATACCACTGAAGCGTCGCACTTGTTTCGCCGAGTGAAATATATAAGGAATGCTACGTTTTAGCTTGCGGCCTATGGTTTGTGCTTGCTCGGCTATTTGAATAGCCTGTTTAAGTTGTTTGAAGATTTGTGACTCGCCGAGCATCATGGAGTCGAGTCCACTCGCGACGCGTAATAAATGCTGATGGGCCTTTTCTGCCGCATGTATATAAAGATGATCGTTTAGTTGTTCAAGAGGAACAGACAGTGTATTGGCGAAGTATTGCGTTATATTTTTTGTGGTGCAATGATTGGGTGTGCTACCAATAGGGTTATTATATTGAGTGTTTGAAGATCCTAAATTGCTGCTATTAGAATCATTGATATAAGCGTAAAGTTCCGTTCGATTACAAGTGGATAACAAAAATACTTCTTGTATCTCTGGATGCGCAATCGCTTGTTGCAGCCGATAGGGTAGGTCACTGGGCACAATGGCGCATTGTTCTCGAAGCGCAATAGGCGCAGTTGTATGATTTAAACCACAAACAATAAACACAGATAATAACTATATAAAGAACGAGCTAATAGTGTACATTATTTATGGTTTGTAAAACAATGATCTGGTGGAATTTTGAATTTTTTCAGAAGGAGTTGTTATTTTTGACGTTTAATTCGAGTTGTATTCTTGTTTATTGTTTGTGGTAGAAGTAATGAAGGTAAAAGCGTCTTTAAAAAAACGCTGTACGCCATCCCTGGCCGCTCGCAAAAAACATCCTGTTTTTTGACGTTTTTTAAAGACGCTTTTACCTTCATTACTCTACAACCTTCAGTGCATCTATTAAAAAAAACCGTTTAGCTCTCATGGCGCCGAACCGCTACGGAAAATTAAGATGTCTGTTGTGGGATTGATCATAACCCTATTTATACACATCTCTTGTTTGTCCAAAGAAAATCCCCTCTCCCCCATACAAAAATAATAAAAAACACCAATTTTTCCAAGGGAGAGGGCTAGGGAGAGGGCAAAAAAAAGATCTTAATGAGTTAGTATCAAACTCTCACTGCCATTAAGTTCAGGATG
>JAUYSE010000023.1 GCA_030696465.1 Legionellaceae bacterium | reverse complement strand
TCAGAGCTCCTACGTACCGCGGCTTGTCCGCGGTATCCAGCTATTCGGAGACTGATGGTCTTCGTATCCCTGGATCCTGCGGACAAGCCGCAGGACGTAGGCTTCTACTTAAAGCTAAACCGGTGAGTGCGTAACATGAGTTACTCATTCAATAGAGGGCTAAGGAATTCCCGCCTGATTATATTAGTGGTACCAAGGCTTATCGAATAAAGCTCTTTATTCGATAAGCCTTGTGGGCAAAGTTTTGGGGTTGGGCGGAAATGGCTGTAGAGGGGTAGAAGTTTGAATGGATTTCAACACCGCTCTTAAGCAGCATTTTCAACATCAACAATCAAATCTAAATGATCACGATCAATCATCTCTTGCAAACACAAACGTACAAATTTTTTCTTTGAGTACCCCAGTTTATCGGCATATTCTGCCGCCTTTTTGGGACTAATTGTTCGTCTACCATGTTCAATATCACAAAGAATTTGTCTTGAGACTCCAAGCAGCTTTGCAAAATCAACCTGACTTAATTCTTCACCTTGGCGAATTGCCATAATAAAAGAACCCATTGTAAGTTTTTCACCGACAATAGTCTCAAGGGTCTGTAATGTTTTTTTAGTGTCATCAGTAATCATGTTTGTTCACCTCTCAAAGGTTCATCATGATAGCCAGAGACTTTTCTTATAACACTTAACCCCTCATGACCAACCGCATCAACCCAAGAAACAAGCTTGTTAACAATGTGTTTAGGCAGTTTTCTTAAATGGTTCTCAAGTCATTTTTTTAGTATAACATTATAAATGTCCAATATTTATCTCAGCTTTTCATCTTCTTATAGATAACTGTACACAACATATGCGTACACCGCAACTCTCATTGTTAGAATTGTCATAATCCCATGAAAATGTCACATGGTTATTAGACTTATTTGGAATGCATGCTAAAATTAAAGACATAAAATCCTTTATTTGGTCCAAAAAACATGCCTGCACTAAAATTTCATTCAGCCAATAGCAGCACGCCTTATCACAGAATTGTGCTTGCCGCGGATGAAACTTTGGTGTTTGATGCGCAAAATACCGAATATCAAGCATTAAAAGTCGCACTCGCCCATTGCGACCCCAGATATCCCATCCAAATTCAAGTCCCCAATACTAGCACTATTGATTTCACTCAGTTCTCTGTATTTATTGACTTTCTTTGTACACAAAATACGGCGTACCCTATTACGATTACACCGCTGAGCACAGCACAAAATACCCTCTTACACGAAGTGTACCTCTATCTCTCTCGTAAGCAGGAAAAAAGCCCTATACTTGCACACATCAAAGCAAGCAATACCCCCCCTACTTCCAAAAAAATCAGACGCGCCAAACAACTGCTGAATAAGGGCGTACAAATTCAAGTACAGAGCCAACAACAGCATCATCAACATAAAGAACAAAGTACCCAAACCGTTAAAGAACAGCAGCAACAAGTACAACAACAAATGGCGCAAACCCGCGAAAATCAAATTCAGCAGCAACAACAACGCATGCAACAGCTTAATCAAGCCAACACCCCAGTCGATATCTCAGGCTTAGGTCCACTGATTCATGAAGGAAACTTAGATCAATTAGTCACTCCCACTTTTAGTCTTGAAGAAGCAAAATCTTTATGGTTTGATTTGGTGGGTCAATATGCCACCAAAGTCGACGACCCCAAAAATCGTATTAGTCATGTGCCTGAAACCACGATGCGACTCATTGCCCAACATCGTGAACAATTCCGCGATGGCATTCATTTTGATGATTTGCCTAATGGCTTTGGATTTACCGTCCGTGAAAAAGAAGTGGATGGAAAAATAAGCCACGAATCTATTTTATATTACGATAAAAAATTAGTAGAAAGCAGTGATGATAAACGACAAGACTCTTTTCTTGCTGCACGACTCTCTCCCACAAAACCCGAACAAGTTTTTGGAACCGTTGGACAATTCTATCCTTTTTTAACAGAAACGCCCTTTAGTGAAGAAAAATATCAGGCTTTTGTCAAAACCAACCAAGCAGCTTTTGATGCGCTCGTTACGCCTCAAAAGAAAACGAGCGTTGACACTAGAATAAAAGCTTTACTTCAGCTTATGCAGATTGATGGCAGCATGCCGAGCACTGGGCAATCCGCGATACAAAAACAGATTCAAGCACTGATAACTTCTGCAAAAACAGGGGAGCAACAGAATCTCATTCATGGCCTGCGCAGTATCTTTTTCGACAAAGGAGCCGACGGAGTTACACTTTTTCTCAATAAACTCGATGCGCTCAAAAAATCAGGGCAATACGAATTATTCAAACGTTTATTTATGGTGACGCAGCTGGATCCCGCGGACAAGCCGCGGGACGTCGAAAACTGCGACTGGCGCGAATTAGTCTCTACATACAGTAGCCGCAAAGACGAATTATCTGCCCTAGAAGCCATGGATTATCTCAGCAGCATGCCCCCAGAACAATGCAACTGGTGGAAAAGCATGAGCGAGCAACATGCCAAAACCAACACCGCTCCCTTTAATCTCGTTGATTTAGTGAATGCCCATCGCCATTTCTTTGCACAAGTCAAAGCCATCGATCCCGCCCTAAAACTGCCACTCGGCTGCCCCATCGAAAATGTGCGTAATATGAAAACCGCCTACGCGCGTATTTTATATGTGCTTCAAAAAGCCCTCGATCCACAAGAACAAGCGCGTTATCTCAATAAACTCGATTTTGGGATGCAAGGGGTGATTTGTGGGGCCGCACGTTTGGGGTCTTATTATTTTGTATCGAAGGAAATGGATTTAACGCCAGAAAGTGGTATTTTGAATTGGGATAAGTGTAAAAAATACGCACCCAAATTACCTAAACATAATCGCAAATATATGGTCTTAGACACCGAGTATAGTATATCAAATCCTTATTTTTGGGATCCCAAATATTCCGCTCAAGCTCATTTTCACACACCTCCATTTAGAACCTACCCTCGATCATTGCTGACACACCAAAAAAAATCTGACTATTGGTACCACAGAAAGTTCCTCTCTCAAGATCATCTTGGGTATTTGATTGTAGTGGAAATTGAGGCTCCTGGAAATCCTCCTCCGTCGCTTTGGGGTTCGCATGCACCTGTAAGATCTAGCTCTCAACATATAACCGGCGGCATTGGATTGATAAAATTTGCAGGAATTATGTCTGCAGGATTTGATTATTTTAATATTACGCTAGATGGTATTAAAACTCCCCTAGGGACTATTAAACAAATTGATCAAGAGGTGGGCTATACCTATGAATATGTATTAGAAAGCCCAGTATATGAAGATACTGTGTATATTAGTCACGTAGCACATTCTGATCCTATCCCAGAGAAAAATATTTGTGCCCGAATTTTTCACAAACGCATCAATGATTCTATACTGCAAGACGAAGCAGTCATGACTAAAAACAATACCTTATCATACGATATACCTCTGCGACACTTCATTGAGTTAACAGGAAAAATCTCTAACTTCTCTAACCTTCAAAAGTATTTTTATCGTTTTGTTGGTACTCAAGCCCATACCTACCCTTTTACTACTTATATTACACTCGCAGAGCAACTCTCCAGCACTCAATTTGACTCCAACCCTAAAAAAAATGAAATCTTTCAAAAAAAACTCTTACCTCTACTGGCACTGTGTTGCACAGGACCTCGTGTCCTCAAACAAGAACGCGATATACTCGCTGATTTAAACCAACTCACACTCTACCTAACGAGCAAACCTTCGGATAACCAGAACATCCCGATCATTGACGCCTGCGCCAAAAAATTAGCACACTATCAAACCAAACCCACCTTGCACGAAATTTCGGCTTTACTGCTTTTGAGCAACCTGCATCTTGCCGGCGTCGTGTTAGAAGGACTGTCTGAAAAAA
>JAUYSE010000194.1 GCA_030696465.1 Legionellaceae bacterium | reverse complement strand
CCATAGACCCACAAAGTATGTTTTTAAAGTAGTTTAAAGATTCCGGATTAGCAATCGCGCTTACATTCGGAATAGGTTCGCCGAGTACCGCTTGGCGAACGGCAACTTCCATGGTTTTGCCATTCATCGTTCGTGGGATATCTTGTACGGGAATAACCTGCGCAGGAACATGCCGTGGTGAAGCCTCTTTAAAAAGGTGCCGTTTAATTTTTTGCCCTAACTGCTCACTCCAAGGAGTGTTTGGACTAAGTTGTACAAATAAAATAATTTGTACATCGTCGTCACAGGGTAGGCCTATCACCACACAATCAGCTATTTCTGTCAGAGATTCTAAGGGCTTATAAATTTCAGCACTGCCGATTCTAACACCGCCAGGATTTAAAGTGCTGTCTGAGCGCCCATAAATAATGAGTCCTTGATGGCGCGTGATTTCCGCATAGTCTCCATGTCGCCAGACATTGGGATACGTATCAAAATAGGTTTTTTTATAGAGTGTTTTATCCGGATCATTCCAAAAACCAAGGGGCATTGCTGGATGCGCTTTCGTACAAACTAAATCGCCAGGTGTTCCTTTTAGCGGATGGCCATTGGCGTCCCATATTTCGACGGCCATCCCTAAGCCTAGCGAGGTGAGCTCTCCAGGATAAATAGGCAGTAAAGGGTTTCCTAGTGCAAAACAAGAAATAATATCACTGCCACCAGAAATAGAGCTTAATTGTATTCCTGGTTTAATATGTTGGGCGACAAAATCATATTGCTTGCTTAACAGCGGTGATCCGGTCGATAAAATAGTGCGCAAATGCGGGAAGCGGTAATGATCGATAGGACTGAGCGATTCTTTAGCAATTGTAGATAAAAATTTTGCACTGGTCCCAAAATATTGCACTTTTTCTTTTTCTAAAATTTGAAATAAATGATATCCATCGGGATATAACGGAGCGCCATCGTAAATCACCAAGGTTGCCCCCAAGGCAAGTGATGAAACAGACCAATGCCACATCATCCACCCGCAGGTCGTATAAAACATCATGCGTTCGTTTGGCTTGATGTTCGTGTGCAAACCCAATTCTTTATAATGTTGTAAGAGGGTGCCCCCGGCACTGTGTAAAATACATTTGGGTTTTCCGGTAGTACCAGAAGAAAATAAAATATACAGAGGATGATTAAAAGGAAAACTTTGGAAAGGCGTAATGTGGCATTCAGATAACAAGTTATTCCACGTACAGAAAGATGCTGACATTGGAATATCTAAAACCGGACAAATCACGGTATGCTGGATACTGGGAATTTTTTCAAGTAGATAATTTATTTTTTCTTCGCAAGAAAAAATTTTACCAGCGTAGCGGTAGCCGTCACAACTGATCAATATTTTCGGCGTAATTTGTTCAAAACGAGGCAGCAATGCCTCATGACCAAATTCAGGGGAGGCCACACACCAGATAGCGCCCAAAGAGGCACAGGCAATCATGGCAATGATCGCATAGGGGGTATTGGGTAGAAGGGCCGCAACACGATCACCAGCGTTGACACCTAGCTTTTGCAAGCCGGTGCGACAAGCGTGCACGGCTTCAGTGAGTTCATGAAAACTGATGCTTTGTTGTCGACCACGTTCATCATACGCAATAATAGCGGGTTGCTTATCATGACGTTTCAGAAATGCCTGCGCGATATTAGTTTGGGCCCCCACAAACCACTGAGCATCCCATAAGTTTTTTCCGGGTTGCAGAATGGTATGTGCAGGATGCGTAAAAGGAAAATGAAAATATTGTGCCACGGCTTGCCAGAAAGAAGCAGGTTCTTTGAGTGACCAATGATACAAGCTTTGATAATCAGGGAAAGATTGTTGTACGCTTTCTTGTAGATGTTCCATAAAATTTGAGAGTTGCGAAGTCTCTGGCTGTGCTGGGGTCCAAAAAGGGGTTTCGTTGATGACGTTCATTATTTGCTCCCTAATAATGCTTTTGCTACACGAGAGTTGTTAGGTTTTTTTAATAAATCACACAGGTTTTGGCCAATCTCGCATAATGGTAAAAGGTCAATGTTGGTATGCAAGCCTAAACTTTCTAGTAAATAGATGACCTCTTCGGTCGAGACATTGCCACTCGCGCCTTTCGCATAAGGACAGCCCCCTAAACCGGCCACAGAGGCATCAAAACGACGAATGTCAAAATCTAAGGCGGTGAGGATATTCACCAGCGACATACCATAGGTATCATGAAAATGCATGGCGGTTTTTGCTGCGGGAAGAATAGGCTTAAGTTCTCGTAAGAGATGTTGCGTACTGCTGGGAGTCCCTTTTCCAATGGTATCGCCCAAACTGACTTCATCGACCCCTAAAGCTAATAATTGATCACTAATTTGTGCAACGGTATGTGGATCAATCACCCCTTCATAGGGGCAAACGAGTGCACAAGAAATATAGCCGCGTACGGTAAGATGATGTGCGCGAGCAGTTTCCATCATAGGTTTAAAGCGTTCAAAGCTTTCAGCAATACTGCAATGAATATTTTTTTGCGTAAAAGATTCGCTGGCGGCGGTGAATAAAGCGATATGAGTGACTCCGACGCGAAGAGCTTGCTCTAAAAAAGCTTGATTGGCGGCCAACGCCCAATATTGCACGCCTGGTTTTTTGTGGATATGACTAAAAACTTCACTGGCATCTGCGAGTTGCGGAATACTTTTGGAGGACACAAAACTAGAGACTTCTATGGAAGATAGGCCTGTTTGACTCAAAGCATCAATGAATGCAATTTTTTCTGCGCTACTGATAGGATGCGATTCATTTTGTAGACCGTCTCGAGGTCCTACTTCGGTAATCCAAATGTCCGGTTTTTTCATGTCACTCCTCACCATTACTGAATCTCATACAACACTTTCCCTTCCTGTACTTGCTGTCCACTTTCACAATAAATTTCAGTAATCTTCCCATCATAAGGGGCATGCAAGCTGTGTTCCATTTTCATGGCTTCTAAAATGAGTACCACTTCTCCTTGTTGCACGGTATCACCAACGGATTTTAAAACGGTAATCACGGTTGCAGTGATGGGTGCTAGCAACGCGGCATTAGAGCTGTGTACGTCTGTACCTTGTGCTTGATAAGCGGAGATCTCTACATTGCCTTCTGGAAAGGCAATAATATGACGAGAAGGTTCATGATAAACGCGGGCTTCGTAAGTGACTCCGTCGATTTCAAGCGATAGAGCAGGTTGAGTTTCAAGTATAGTAATAGAGAACGACGCATCTTCTGTGACACAAGTAAAGGAGTTTGCACTATGCGCGATAATCTTCGCTTCTAAGTTTGTTTCCTGTAAGTGACCGCGCCATGTCCAAAACAGCGTATCAAAAGGATGAAAAGACAGCGTATGTTGTCGTAAAGGATCAGCGTCGGCAGCGGTAATGACTTGTTGATATTCAATGGCACAAGCAAAGCATAAGGCGCGTGTCAGTGGAATATTCGGTATTGGAAGTACGTGTTGATCTAAAAAATGAATATCAAGCTTGCCCGCTAACACCTCTGGATGTTGGCACAGTGTTTGTAAAAAAGGAATATTCGTACTAATCCCTACGATCCGGCATTGTTGTAGTGCATGATACATTTGTTGAAGTGCACTATGGCGATCGGGGCCATGGGTGATAATTTTTCCGATCATGGGATCATAATAAGGGCTAATAAAGGCAGCGTTGTTGACGCCAAAATCGAGCCGGGCATTTTGAGGGAGTTGCAATATATGCAGTTCTCCGACGGAAGGTAAAAAATCTTGTGCGGGATTTTCTGCATAAATACGGCACTCAACGGCGTGTCCTTGAGGCGTGCTAGGGAAATTAGTGGGCAATGGTTCATTGGCAGCAATGCGCAGCTGCCATTCGACGAGATCGACACCGCTTATCATTTCAGTCACCGGATGCTCTACTTGTAAACGGGTATTCATTTCCATGAAATAGAGTTGCTCATCGGGATCGACTAAAAATTCTATGGTGCCTGCACCGGTATATTGAATCGCTTGGGCGACGGCGCAGGCGGCTTTTTGTAAGGCTTCGTGGGTCTGTTGTTGTAAGCCTGGTGCCGGGGCTTCTTCAATGACTTTTTGATGACGGCGTTGTAGCGAGCAATCTCGGTCAAACAAGGGCAAAATAAGACCGTAGTTATCGGCCAATATTTGTACCTCAACATGGCGTGCATGTGTGATATATTTTTCAAGAATCATGGTATGATCGCCAAAACTGGCTTGCGCTTCGCGTTCTGCAGAATGTAAAGCGGTCAGGAAATCTTTTTCTGCCGTCACAATGCGCATGCCTTTGCCTCCACCGCCTTGTGCGGCTTTTAGGAGGATAGGAAAGCCTATACGCTTGGCTTCTTGGAGTAAGGTTTGTTCACTGGGGTCGTTGCCATGATAACCGGGCGTCATGGGTACCGCACTATTGGCTAAATGTTGTTTGGCCATTTGTTTAGAGCCCATTAACGTTAAGGCTGTCACTGAAGGCCCGACAAAAACAACATGTTGTTGGGCACAGGCTTTTGCAAAGGCTGGGTTTTCAGAAAGAAATCCATATCCTGGATGAATCGCCTCTGCTTTAGCGTGTTGTGCAATAGCCATAATTTTATCGATGGCCAAATAGCTTTGTGTTGCAGTTGAGGGGCCGAGGAAATACGCTTCATCTGCTGCAAGCACGTGTGGGCTGTGTTTATCGGCCTCGGAATAGACCGCAATGCTACGGATCCCAAGTTTTTGTGCCGTGCGGAGGATGCGGCAAGCAATTTCGCCTCTATTCGCAATCAGTAAAGATTGAAACATTCCTTTATCCTTTTTTCGTAGAGGTTAAAAAAGTGTGAATGCGCTGTTGTGCTTCTTCTTGCATCCGTATGGTCGCTAGCATATGGGCTGTTTCATGGATAATGTTTTCTGTAATCGGCATAGGCGCCACATGAGAAATGAGTTTTTTACAAGCTTGTACCGCATGGGGCGCATTTGCCAGTAAATTTTGTAGAGTAGTCTCTGTAAATTTTTGGCGCTCTGTAGCGGTTACTTGATAGTGAATCAAATGCATAGCCAGGGCTTGGCTTGCAGAAAAGGGAGTGGCGGTCATTGCATAATATTGCGTTAAGCGAGCGCCAATAGCGCGAACGACATAAGGGCTAATCACGGCAGGAATAAGCCCTAATTTGACCTCTGAAAAACAAAATCGCGCATCTTCACTGGCAATGACCATATCGCTTGCGGCGACCAGACCTGCGGCACCGCCATAGACTGCGCCTTGCACACTACATACGGTGAGCTTAGGGCAATGGTGCCAGGTATACAGAAGTTGCGCCAAACGCGTAGCATCGTTGAGATTTTCAGCCCAAGGGGCCTCGGCCATATGTAGCATCCAGTGTAAGTCTGCGCCTGCGCAAAAATGTTTGCCATCCCCTTGTAATAATAAAATTTGGATTTGAGGATCGGCAATGGCTTTTTCAATCGCGGATTGTAGTGCTGTTATCATGCCACCATCGAGGGCATTGTGGGTTTGACTGCGCTGTAACGAGATGGTACCAATAAGAGAGTGCTGTGTGAGTGATACAGAAGTCATGTTGCATTCCTTACATGCGAAATACGCCAAAAGTAGTTTTAGCGATGGCTGCGTTCAGCGCAGCAGAAAGACTTAGGCCTAAAATTTGACGGGTGTTCTGCGGCAGAATGACCCCATCATCCCAGAGTCGGGCACTGGCATAAAAAGGATTGCCTCGGGACTCATATTGGTTGCGCAGTGTGTCTTTGAAGGCTTCTTCTTCAGCACTGGGCCACGTTTTGCCTTGCTTGTCATATTTTTCGCGCGTAATTTGTGATAGAACTTGTGCGGCTTGCTCTCCACCCATGACAGAAATACGTGAGTTTGGCCAAGTCCATAAAAAGCGTGGCTCAAAGGCGCGTCCACACATAGCGTAGTTTCCGGCACCGAAGCTACCGCCAATAATTACTGTAAACTTAGGCACTTGGGCATTGGCCACGGCCATGACCATTTTCGCACCATGCTTTGCGATGCCGCTGGCTTCATATTTACTGCCCACCATAAAGCCATTAATATTCTGTAAGAAAATTAATGGAATACCTCTTTGAGTGCACAACTCAATGAAATGCGTGCCTTTGAGTGCGCTTTCAGAAAAAAGGATACCATTATTGGCGATAATTCCAACCGGGTAACCATAAAGATGAGCAAAACCAGTGACGAGCGTACTGCCATATAAAGGTTTAAATTCATCAAATCGCGATCCATCGACGATGCGGGCAATCACTTCTTTGATATCAAAGGGTTTTTTAGGATCGGTAGGAATAATGCCGTTTAATTCTTCAGTAGGATACAAGGGTTCTTCGGAGGCAATGCGTTGCAGCGTCACGGGTTTGATGCGATTCATATGGCGCATAATATTGCGTGCAATGCTGAGTGCATGTGCGTCGTCGTTGGCATAGTGATCGGCTACGCCAGAGTGACGGCAGTGTACATCGGCACCGCCCAGATCTTCTGCAGAAATAATTTCTCCGGTGGCCGCTTTGACTAAAGGAGGGCCGCCTAAAAAAATAGTGGATTGTTGCTTGACCATAATAGACTCATCGGCCATCGCGGGTACGTAGGCCCCACCTGCAGTACAAGAGCCTAATACTACTGCAATTTGTGGAATATTGGCGGCAGACATACAGGATTGATTGTAAAAAATACGACCAAAATGTTCTTTATCCGGAAAAACATCTTCTTGCAAAGGCAAATAGGCCCCCCCAGAATCGACTAAATAGAGGCAGGGAAGGTTATTTGCCATGGCAATGGCTTGCGCTCGTAAATGTTTTTTGACGGTGAGTGGGTAGTAAGTGCCCCCTTTAACGGTGGGATCATTAATCACTATCATACATTCGTGATCGGCGACACAGCCTATTCCGGTAATGAGTCCAGCTGCAGGGACGGCTTCTTCATAGACTTGCTGTGCAGCCAATGGCGATAGTTCTAAAAATGCGGAGCCAGGATCAAGCAGGGCTGCGAGTCGCTCACGCGGCAAAAGCTTTCCTTGATGCACATGTTTTTTTCTGGCCGCTTCAGAACCACCCAGGCGGATCTGTGAAAGAGTGTGTTCTAGCGTCTGGGTCAAGGCTTCCATGGCGGCACTATTCTCTTTATAGGCAGTGCTGCTGGGATTCAGTTGGCTGACAATGACCGGCATAATAACCTCAACGAATCAGTGAATTAATAAGTTACTCAGCAAAACAACAAACCATATACACCAAGTGGCATGTTGCAAGTAGGGCATAGGCGATTTTTTAATCAGGCGATAGAGAATAGCAGGGATAGCCACTATCGCAAGTGGTAAGCAGGTGAGTACGATGGTTTTTTGAATAATTAAACCCAGGCCGGTAGGGTTGAAGATAGGCCCGAGTGCAATATGTATTTTGGTGTATAAAGTGTCTAAATAAATAATGAAAGTAGACAGTTGTTTTTGAAAATAAATGACCAATAAACTTAATACGAAATAAGTCCCTATAAAACGTAACATTTTTTGTGGCTCCTTACTTTGTAGCAGGGAACGGCCATATTTGGTGCATCTCGAGCGAAAAAGTTTTCTCAAAATGCTCACATACTACCTGTATGCTGGGCTTTTTCGAAAACTTTTTCGCTCGACCTGCACTCAAATCTGACCGTTCTCCAAGATTTAGAGTCAGGGGGTGAGTAGTTGCTCACTTTAAAAACATTCAATGGCCAATGCAGTGGCTTCCCCTCCCCCAATACACAAACTGGCAACTCCACGTTTTTTGTGCAGTCGACGCAAAGCATGGAGCAAAGTGACCACAATACGGGCTCCAGATGCACCAATAGGGTGACCGAGTGCGCATGCGCCTCCGTGAATATTGACTTTTTCTAAGGGAAGATGCAAGCTTTTCATGGCTAATAAAGCAACGACCGCAAAAGCTTCATTAATTTCAAAGAGATCCACTTCCGATGCTTTCCAGTTGGCTTTGTGTAACACTTTTTGTATGGCAGAGATAGGGGCTAAGCAAAATTCGGCAGGTGCCTGTGCATGAGTGGCATGCGCAACGATGCGTGCGAGTGGGGTGCAACCCCTGCGTTGTGCTTCGGCACTTGTCATTATCAGAAGTGTCGCTGCGCCATCCGAGATAGAGCTTGAGCTTGCGGCGGTAATACTGCCGTCGGCCTGAAAAATAGGTTTTAAGCGAGATATTTTTTCTAATTTATCGGCGCTGGGATTTTCATCTTGCTGTATTTCTGTTGTTTGAGAGAGAGGGATAGGGGCAATTTCATTACGAAAATATCCTTGCGTTTGCGCCTCGAGACTACGCTCTAAAGATTGATGAGCAAAAGCATCTTGTTCTTCTCTACTAATATGTTGCGTGTGCGCAGAGATTTCTGCGAATGCACCCATGGGTTTTCCTGGCTCATAAGCGTCTTCTAAGCCATCAAGAAAGAGATGATCTTGTAAAGTGCCATGTCCGAGTCGATATCCTTTTCGGGCCTTCGCAAGTAGATAGGGCGCATTACTCATGCTTTCCATTCCACCGGCTAAGATAATATTGGCACTTTCTGCACGCAGACTATCGGTGGCCTGTATAATTGCTTTCATGCCAGAACCGCACATTTTATTGAGCGTGGTGGCTGGCGTAGAATTGGGGAGTCCTGCGTGTAGCGTGGCTTGTCGTGCGGGGGCCTGTCCGATTCCTGCAGAAAGAACACAGCCTAAAATCACTTCATCTATTGGTTCAGGAGACATGTTTGCTTCAGCAAGGCAAGCTTGCAAAGTGTGAGCCGCTAATTGCGGAGCAGTGAGAGTTGACAGGCTTCCCAAGAGGTTTCCTATTGGGGTTCGTTTAGCGGCAACGATAACAATATCATGATTCATAAATACGGTCTCCTAGGCACTTTCTTCAAATAAACAGCGACCAATCAGCATGCGGCGAATTTCAGATGTTCCCGCGCCAATTTCATAGAGCTTTGCGTCGCGTAGCAAGCGCCCAGCTGGAAATTCATTAATATAACCGTTGCCACCCAATATTTGAATGGTTTGCAAGGCCATTTGCGTGGCTTTTTCAGAAGCATATAAAATGACACCAGCAGAGTCTTTACGAGTGACCAAACCTTGATCACAGGCATTGGCAACCGCATATAAATAAGCCCTAGACGCCGAAAAATCAGTGTACATATCAGCGACTTTCCCCTGTATAAATTGAAACTCGCCAATAGCTTGTTTAAATTGTTTTCTGGCGTGGGTGTAGGGTAGTGCTAGGTTTAAACAGGCTTGCATAATACCAACTGGACCTGCTGCCAAAATGGTGCGTTCATAATCTAGGCCAGACATCAAAATTTGCACACCTTTATTATATTGACCCAAGAGGTTTTCTTCCGGGACTTCGCAGTTTTCAAAGACAAGCTCGCAAGTATTCGAGCCTCGCATCCCTAATTTGTCGAGTTTGGGGCTGGTTTTAAATCCTGGAAAGTTTTTTTCAACGATGAAAGCAGAAATCCCTTTACTATGTAGGGTTTTATCCGTTTTAGCATAGACCACGATGACGTCTGCATTGGGGCCATTGGTAATCCACATTTTATGACCGTTCAGGAGGTATTTATCCCCTTTTTTTTCAGCACTCAGTTGCATACTGACGACGTCAGATCCGGCGTTGGCTTCGCTCATGGCGAGTGCACCGATTTTAGTTCCAGCGACTAAGCCCGGTAGGTAGCGTTTTTTTTGCTCTGGCGTACCATGCAGATGAATTTGATTGACGCAAAGATTAGAGTGCGCTCCATAGCTAAGGCCAACAGATGCGCTGGCACAAGAGATCGCTTCCATCGCAATAACATGTGCTAAGTATCCTAGGTTAGAGCCACCATATGCTTCATCAACGGTGATGCCGAGTAAGCCCATATTTCCTAATTTTTTCCACAAATGTGCAGGAAATTCATTATCATGATCTATTTTTTCGGCAATAGGTGCAATTTCTTGTTCTGCAAATTGTTGTACGGATTGCTGTATTAAGCGTTGAGATTCATTAAATGCAATATACATAATTGACTTCCCCTAGTAAGAATGCATACAGTAATACATCTTGGGTGGAGCGACAAGTGTCGCGTATAGGGAATTATAGTTATGGTTAAATTATGGGGTTATCATCCAGAAGATTATGCATTTATGTTTGATGCGCCGGATTTCTCTGGTCGGACGCTAGAGTATGCTTGTGGTCCGAGCACTTTATCGGCAGAAAATCGGTCGGTTATTAATTATTTACCCGAATATACGCAAAGTCCAGAGGATTTGAAACACTGGATTGACCAGCAATTTGCTATACAATGTTCAGAGCTTTCTGAAGAGGTTTCTGTGGAAATTATACAAAAGCGTAGCGAAGGGATTTTGCATTTTTTACAAGATTATCCTCAAGGAAAATTAGACCGTCGATATATTTCTGATCTGACAGACGTGCCTTATTGCGACTTAGCCATTTCGGCATTTCATTTTTTTCAGTCGACAAGCATCTCAGCGATTAGTGAAGAAGCACAGGAACTATTAACCTTAACGACAAAAGCGAAGGAAGTCCGAATTTATCCTGTTCAATCGTCTCAAGTACCGACAATTTTGGGTCCTATTTTATTGTGGTTGCAAGATCAAAATGTGGGCTTAGAAGTGCGTTCACTGACGCAAGAAAAAGAGTTACGACAAGTGGCAATGTTACGTTTATGGGCACAGGCTTGTTCGGTGGAGTAACTGTTGTATTGGTTTTGGAAGCCCTATCTGTGATAACTGCTCTGCCGTAAACCATGAACTCACGTGACGCGGAATGCTGTGCAGCACAATTTTGATGGGCTGCATCTGTAAATGAAAATGGGTAAAGCTGTGTTGTATGGTAGGCAGTGTTGTTAAGTCTTGTGCATATATATCAAAGGTATCTCGTAAAAAAGTGTCGACGCAAGCGTCTTGTGAGAGTTGTGGTAGACACCACAAGCCACCCCATATGCCTTTATCAGGACGTTTTTCCAAATAGATTTGCGAGATATCGCCTTCAATGCACAATAACAAAAACTGCGCATACTCGGTAGGTTTAGGGCGCTTGACGGGTTTATGTGGAAAATCAGATACTCGTTGATGCTGATACGCCGCACAGTGTTGTTGTAATGGACAACGCTCACACGCAGGTTTTTTGTGAGTGCAGCAGGTAGCGCCCAAATCCATGATAGCCTGAGTATAATCACAACAGCGAGTGGCCGACATACATTGTTCAGCATGATCCCATAACACCGTGGGATTACTTTTTCCTTCAATCATAAAAAAACGAGAGAGCACACGGATAACATTGGCATCTAAAATAGGTGTTTTTTGATTGAACGCTTGTGAGAGAATCGCAGCTGCAGTGCTACGTCCTATTCCAGGTAACGCGATCAACGCGTCCAAGGTAGAGGGGAACACTCCATGATATTTTTCCATAATAATTTGTGCACAACGGTGTAGGTTTCTTCCACGGGCGTAGTATCCTAAACCGGCCCAGTAAGATAATACCTCATCTTGACTGGCTTCTGCTAAGCTTTGTATCTCAGGAAATCGCTGCATAAAACGCTCAAAATAAGGGATAACCGTATTGACTTGGGTTTGTTGCAGCATGATTTCTGAAATCCAGACGCGGTAAGGGTGCCTGGGGTGTTGCCAGGGGAGATCTTGACGGCCGTGTATATCGAACCATTCTAATAATGGCTTCTGGAAATAGGGGACGACATTCATGGGCTTAGGAACTGTAAATGAATAACTTGAACATTGTAGCATTCCATCTTGCCGTCATCTTTCGACGATCGGAGTTGCAACAAAGCTCGATGGACAATAAGTACACCTGCGCTTTGTTACAGCTCCGATCGTCGAAAGCTAACAACAATCTGGGCGCTAAAATGTCCAAGTTATTCATTTACAGTTCCTTAATGGGGTTTTAATAATTCGTGCACCTGTTTTTTAAGATCACGGATAGGCGCTTCAAAGGGTTGGGTGAGCCAACCGGCATGTAATAAAGGATTTAATTTACGTAAATCGGGATTAATACTTGGATGCGCGATATCGCCGTCAATATTTAAAGGGAATCCGTCACCTAAGAGTTTTTGTAGTTGTATAAGAGCAGGATCGGACCAATGCATTTGTGCGAGTAATTGAGCTTGGATGGTATTGTTTTTTAAATGCAGCGCACCTTCACCCTGTAATTGTATTAAATCACTTTGGAGTAAAAAAGAGTGACAGGAGGCCACACCATCTTGCATATGATATTGCATAGACAGTAATTTAAAAGGGGTTTTCCCTTGATAAAATTGCGGATTATCGAACTGATACAATGTTTTGAGATCGATATGTTCGCAGTTAGCGGCGTTTTGTGACTTGTCTGCTGGCGATGAGGTGCAGTTATTTTGGGATTTTTCTTTAAAAATATGAATCAGAAATTTTTCGGTAGATTGTAAGTATTGATTAATATTAAAGCCGTTGAGTACCCCATCTCTGATATTAAGGCTTCCATTACCGCTGATACTGTCTAAGTAGTTTGGAGCAGCGAGATTTAACTTTGCATGTAAAGAAAGATCAACGTGCCCCTCTAAGGCGTTGGTTTTAAATAAGGCGTTGAATAGAGGTTTCGCACTCAGATTGGTAGCGGTTTGATTGATAAAGAGCAGGGATGTATTTCGTTGATAATTAGCGTCACCGATGGATTCACCATTCATGGTAGAGAAGGTTAATGGATTCAGCAAGAGATTTGCCGCTTGGGTATCTATGCTGGCATGTATTTTTGAAATAATAATATCTCGAAATAAAGTGTCGGTTGCACTGATGCTGCCCTTAATACCGAGTGATTTTAGTAGGTTTGGTACTTGTTGTGAGGTAGCTGCCGGAACAGCAAGTTGCCCCTGAAAACTTAAAGTAGATCGCATAGGAGGGGAAGTAGGATCAGTGATTTTCAGGGAGGCCTTGCATTGTACAGGAAAATACTGATGATCGAGTCGTAAGTGTTCGGCTCCTAATTGGATATGATGTAGCTGAATATTTTTACCGCTCGCCAGTTGCCATTCGAAGGTTCCATTATTTAATAAAATACGGTCGATGGCAAAATTAATGGAAGTATTTTTTGTGCTTGAGGCAGTGTTTTTTGTGGGGGATTTTTCTATAGGATTTTTGGCCGGAATGTGAATTAAAAAATCATGTAATTGTAAGGCGTGAAAGAGTAATTTTCCTTGTGATAGGGCAGTAAAGGACAAATGTAGGCTAATATTTTTAAAATAAGCATGTAGGTGCTGATTATCTTTAGGATCCCCTAAGGTAATATCTTCTAAATAGAGACCAGGATAGGGAAGTAGTTGCCAATGAATGTTTCCGCGGATAGTGACAGTTTGCCCTGTAACCGCTGAGATTTTTTTAGCAATGAGGCTCTTCATGGTGTTCGTATGCAAAAAATGAGATAGTATAAACCAAGAGGCGAGAGTGACTGCGACGCAGAGGCTGAGAGCAACTAAAAATTTTTTAAACATAAACATTGCCCGCAAATAACAGTTAGGATACCTTAGATATTATGTCTGTCAAGCAATATAAGGGTCAACACATTTTATGAGTAAAATTAGTACGCTCTATCCGAGTCGCGACCGTGAGGGAGCGGAGCAGTTAGATCCACTAAAAGTCTCAGCCCGTGATAGATAGCCTTTATTTTGACCAAGAAACGATCTACGGAGATAAATATGTCAGAGACGATTGTATTTACTGGCGGGGGAACGGCAGGGCATGTGACGCCAAATTTAGCTATTATAGAAGCCTTACGTGATACTAATTGCTTTTTGCATTATATAGGTTCGTATTCAGGGATTGAACGCGATTTATTAGCGGCGGTTCCTATCCCTTATCATCCAATACACACGGGAAAATTACGACGCTACTTTAGTATAAAAACGCTAGCTGCTCCTTTTTTAGTGTTAGCGGGCATGGTGCAAGCTTTTGTATTACTTGGAAAGTGCCGTGCAACGATGGTTTTTTCTAAAGGGGGATTTGTGGCCTTCCCGGTGGTGTTTGCCGCCTGGCTACGTGGAATTCCAGTGATAGCGCATGAATCAGATATGACCCCAGGTTTAGCGAACAGAATGAGTTATCCTTTTGTACGCACTTTATGCGTTAATTTTGAGCCAACACGTACGTATTTTAAAAATGCCTCTAAAGTTATTTGCACGGGAAGTCCGGTACGACTTTTTCTATTACAAGGGCATAGTGACTCAGCCTATCATAAATATGCTTTATCCATGGACAAACCTTGTATATTAATTATTGGTGGTAGTTTAGGGGCACAGAAATTAAATCGGGTCGTGCGCGAAGCCTTACCGGGGATATTGTCACATGCCCATGTACTGCATATTTGTGGTCCAGGAAAAGTAGATCCTGAGTGTAAACATCCTGGATATGTACAGATAGAATATGCACATGAAGAGTTGGGCGATATTTTTGCCGCCAGTAGTTTAGTGATTTCACGTGCGGGCGCAAATGCGGTATATGAATTATTACTCCTTCGAAAACCGCATATTTTTGTACCATTATCCGGTAAAAATAGTCGGGGAGACCAAATTGATAATGCGGCTTACTTTGAAAAGCAGGGTATCAGCTATGTGATTACAGACGAGCATTTAAATGAAGATAGCTTGTTGGAAGGATTAGATAATCTTCGCGAAACACTCCCTGAACGTGTGCGTCGTATGGAATTTTTAGATTGTCAAAATGCCACTGAAAAAATTGTTGCATTGCTTTTAAAGCATTGATAGACTGCCCGCGTTACAGACGGAGCTAGTAAGGCCCGTTATTTATCCAACCTTCGTTCTTAAGGAGCTTTTTATGCGTAAGCATGGTTTATGTATGGCTTGTATATTTGTTTTCGGCAATGTACTGGCTGATGTTCCCAAACTTCCTGTTCCTCTCATTTCTCTGAATACTGCCCCTATTGAAAAATTATTTCATGCCGTGAAAGGTATTGGTCACAAGAAAGCAGAGGCCATTGTGGCGTACCGCACCATGCATGGCCCATTTCATGCGGTTGAAGATTTATCACGGGTATTGGGTGTGCATTTTGTGCAACAACACCTACCTGAGTTGAAAAGCATATTTACCGTAGGGTAGGTTATTTTCATCTTTGCGAACCAGAATAACACGTCATTTTGAGCATTTAGACTGAGGCCGCCAAACGAGCCAAACTAACATCAGCGGCAGGTTGATCCGAGCCGCGCGCGTGAGCAAGCGAAGCAGTTAAACAGTCTTATCAACTACTCCGCTCCCTCACGGTCATGGCTCGGAAACCGACTCTGGTTTAACTTAGTGGCCAAGCAGGAGGCGATGCTTGTTCTATAGCGTGCTCTATTTGTTGCAGTCCTAATTGACGGAGACGCTCTAACGAATGAAAGACAAGATTAATATCATTTAAACTGCTGTCTTCAAAGTAACTTATACTTACTTCTAGAGTTTTTCTTTGTTTAAAGTCATTGATGGTAGTGGTTAACCTTTCAAGTAATACAGCAGGGATACCTCCACAGAGAGAGGGGGTATTTTCCCATGGCAATGCTTCATCTGGTACTAGAGCCAAAACAAGGGTGCGATTACTGATTTTTTCATGAATAATAATCATTAGTCTCAAACCATTATCACTGCAGGTTTCGGAATTTATGCTTATACCTATACGACACTCATACACAATTTTTTGTGGGGCGGCGGAAGCGGCCGGAAAAAATTGTGGGGAGTATTCCGTGCTTAGTGCATTTGGTGGGGATGTCACTGGTCCATGCTGTTCAGCTAATAAATGAGAGAAATCAGCGTTTAAGCTAGAAGGTATTGCTTTGTCAATGAAGTTCTGCAAGTGACGAAGAAACAACATAAACTCTCTCGATTGAGGATTCTTTATGTGGCGTTGATATAATTTTGGACGTAGTTCTTCGATGCTTTTTATGTATTGTAGATCAATAGGGGCCTTTGAAATAATAACAGGAATCATTGATATCAAAATAAACTGGAACATAAATTGATTACTGAATCCCTGCTCGGCATCTATATAGTCATTATAACTTTTTTCAAGTAGAGCTGCGGCCACGGTGTTTCTTAATCTCGGTAGAAACTCTGTAATAAAAAAATCGGGATTTTTTCTACTGCTATACTTGAGGTAATCCATTAGATAGGATAATTGATCCTCATTCTTAATTGCCACTATCCATTTCATGGAAAATAAATTAAAAATCAATTTAGTAGATTTTTCATCAAGATTTTTATTCAGATGAAAGAGAGATTTATAAATACTCAAGGTGGAATTTTCGCAGAGTACGTTTAATGGTACTTCAGTAAGTGATTTTTTTTGTTCTTGTAGATAAAAAGTGGAAATTTTGCATAAAGTCTGAATAAGTCGATTTGCATTATGGTGAGCACTTGCAAATTCAAGTACAGCATAACGTTCATGATCCTTTAAATTACTCATGAACGATGAATTTGCGCAAGAGCTTCTTTACTGGGTTCCACCCAAAATCTTTTGCCAGCGTGTAGCGTGCTGGAAGGCATTTGCAAGAGGTTGCGATCGGCGGTAATGGCATGTTTCTGATTTGGATTAATCATGGGGATTAAATCAAGCGTGTGCTGCGCCACTTCTAACAGAGCAATAGGGCAGCGATGCGCACTTTTTAAATTATGGAATTGTAAGTGGACCTGATGCTGTGCGGCCCAGTGTCTTAATAAAGTTTCGGTAGAATGACCACCAATGGCGGCTTGAGAGACATTCATGAGCAGCGTGGTGTCAGCGACGTATAATTGTGTAATAGAGTGCCAAGGAAGATTTTGAGATTCATCCATAATGAGGGTATCACTTGCCATCAGTAAGTCTTTAGGGAGCAGACATAAATCAGGATCCACATAATAATTGTCTTGCAGGAACTGCTGATATCGTTTGAAAAGTGATAAGACACTGTTTCGGAGGACTTTTCTCGCTTCAGGTGTTTCTTCTTGAAACAAAAGCACTTCACGTAGTTGTAAGCTTGCGTAGTCTTTTAGGCCCAGTAAGTTCCGAAACTCTTGATATAAACGATTTGTGGAAATATGCGCCAAGTTTTCAGGAGGGGTTTGCTCTGCATACCAGTATTGGAATGCTTTAGAATCAACGATACGCGTGCCTGGTGGGGTAAATTCCCGTGTTTTTAAGAATGCCGCAAAGCTTAGGATGTGAACGTTAACTTGCTCAGGGCATTCGTTATAAACAGGGTGGCTCTGCCATTGTCGCTGCATGAGATTTATCATCTCTTCGGTAGGCGTGAGATAATAAATTTGGGTAAGTTCCGGGCTATCTTTGGCGCAGAGAACGGCTTGTACAATTTTTTCCAAAGCTAAAAGGGATTTCCCGGCACCTGGGGGGCCCGAGATAATCTCTATGGTTTTGGACGCTTTGGCCGAGGGCCTCAGTGCATCTTGTTGTTCTAAGTTTAGGCCAACCATACGATTTTTATAGCGCGCTAAAACAGGAAGTGCAATCACTTCTGGGACATACGCTTTAAGCTTTCCCTCTTCAAGGATATAGCGGGTGCCTTCTTTAAAAACACGGTTAATTCTCATTTTTAATTCATGGTAGCTGCAATAGGCTGCAGGGATATCTTCCATCACATGCGTCAGCAAGCATTGATGTACTACAGCATAAAATTTACCTTCGTACTGTACCGCAGAGAAAATAAGACGGTATTTGTCATTAATCCGCATATAAATAACGTCTTTTTCGATCGGTTTGATATTTTTTGAGGTGTAGCTGCCTTGTAGTAACTCGACTAATGTGTCGCTGAGTTGCTGTTGGTCGATGCGCTCAAAGCGTTGTTCCTCAAAGTCATTTTGAAGATCAGGGGCAAGCACGATAAAATCATAGGTGCGAAAAAAAGACATGTGGATGGCGAATATTCAAAGAACGATGCCTGTATTGTATGTTATTGCATCACAAGACTCAACAATAAAACAAATGACATCGGTGGATTACGCTTGAGCAATTCGAGCCGCGATCGTGAGGAAGCGGAGTAGTTGATGAGACGGTTTAACTGCTCCGCTTGCTCACGAGGCTGTTGTAATAACCACTCTCCGACGTCCCGCGACTTGTTCGCGGGATCCAGATTGATTTTTGTGTGAACACAAAAATTGAGTATTATGCAAAATCTCTGGATACCGCGGACAAGCCCTGAGCGATCCACACGAATTTACTCATAGATCCCTTTCTCCAACTGAGTTTCTATAACCATCTGTAACAAGAGGTTGATGGCATTAAAGAACTGCGACTCATCAATGACAAGTTGTTTTTTAATAGCCTCACGACCTAA
>JAUYSE010000086.1 GCA_030696465.1 Legionellaceae bacterium | reverse complement strand
GTTAAAAAATCTTAGAGACATAGTTGATGACGTGCATTTTTCAACCAAATGCCCGGTAAAAGGGCAATTAAAAAATCCCATAGACATCGTTGATAACGTGTTTTTTTTTGACTTTTGTGTCAACCAAAAAACAACGACGCTTTCAAAAATTACTCACGTGTTCCAATAAATTCATCATCAAAGTAATGCTTTAATTTTGTACGCAAAGTGCCTCGACTTACACCAAGTACACGTGCTGCTTTAGATTGATTGTAACGTGTCAATTCCATTACGGTACGGAATAAAGGTGGTTCGATTTCTTCTAAGACTAATTCATATAAATTTAAACTAGCACCTTTGAGATTTCCAGAGGTTAAATAAGATTTTACGAGTTGAGTAACATGACGAGCTAATGATTCTTCATGGACTGCATTTTCAATTTTTGTACTCACGATGCGACATCCTCTATTAATAATAAAAACGAAATACTTATGAAAGGAATGATAACAAATAAATCACATAATGTAAACATTGAATCATCCATGTTCATGTTTGTCGTTTATAATTTTGGTAATTTCGGAGGAATGCATGATAATGCAACAGTATGCAAGTAATCTGGCAAGCCATTTTTATAACTAGGATACGCTTCACCTTGAATCAGCGGTAATAAATATCGCTTACAGGCGTCAGTAATTCCCATGCCATCTTCACTAATATATTCAGCTGGCATTTTACGCTCAATATTAGCAACTTCCGCCAAAGCAACCGGTTCTACTGTCCAAGTGTAAGGGCTATCGCTTAGCCTACGAATAATGGGCATTACTGCCTGTTTTCCAGAAACAGCGTATTCAACTGCCGCTTTACCAACCGCATAGGCTTGATCTACGTCTACTTGAGAGGCAATATGTCGCGCAGCACGCTGTAAGTAATCTGACACTGCCCAATGATATTTATAGCCTAAAGCCGATTTAATATTTTGTGCTAATACGGGCGCCACTCCCCCTAATTGCGCATGACCAAAAGCATCGCGCAAACCACTCTCGCTTAAAAAGTTGCCTTCTGCGTTACGAATCCCTTCTGAGGCTACAATCACACAATAGCCAAAAGATTCTACGCTATGCTGCACTTTCTTTAAAAAGAGTTCAGGTTGGAAAGGAACTTCCGGTAATAAAATAATATGCGGAGGTTGCTCTGGGCCTGCTGCCGCTAAACCAGCTGCCGCCGCAATCCAACCAGCATGTCTTCCCATTACTTCCAAGATAAACACTTTCGTGGAAGAGGCTGCCATCGCAGCCACATCCAACCCAGCTTCTAATGTAGAAATTGCCACATATTTTGCAACAGAGGCAAAACCCGGGCAATTGTCCGTAAACGCTAAATCGTTATCGATGGTTTTAGGAATACCAATACAGCTTAAAGGATACCCCGCCTGACGACAATATTCTGCAATTTTATGGGTAGTATCTTGAGAGTCACCACCACCATTATAAAAAAAATAGCCAATATCATGCGCGCGAAACACTTCCAATAAGCGCGCATAATCAGAAGAGGCTTCTTTTAATTTATAGCGACAAGATCCAAACACGCCCGCAGGAGTGTCTTTCAAACGTCGCAAATGGGTTTCGTCCCAAGCGTTGGTATCTACTAGAGTTTCTTGTAAAACGCCAAGAATGCCATTTTGCGCAGCAAAAACCGATGCAATCGCTGTTTTATGTTGTCTTGCTGTTTCAATAACTGCTGTCGCCGAAACATTTAAAACGGCGGTAACGCCACCTGACTGCGCATATAAAGCATTCCTGCTCATTTTAAGATTCTCCACCTTCAGATACAACCACTGGTCTCTTATTACGTTGCGCTTCGTCTCCTGGCGCAGATCGTCTTCGGTTGTTATTATTAGCCGAGTTCCCTCGGTTATTATTGTTACGACGGCGGCGAGAAGCTACATTTCCACTCGCAGAAGTACCGCTGCGATCGTGATTGTGCTGCGGACGTCGTTGCCCACTTTGTTGGGGTCGTGGTCTACGATCAACTGCTGGTGTTGGCACGCTCTCTTCCTTCGCGACAGCCCCCAGAGAAAATATGCTTTTTAACAGTCGACGAATAAGACTATCTGATTTTTTCATCAGCGAATCAGCTTCATGCGCAGATTTCAATAATTTTTCATCGACCAGCGGCGTCACATGATGATGTTCGCTGCGAGTTACTTGTATTTCTGGTTGTTGTATTAGCGCATAACTCGGTCTTTTTGTGTTTTTGGGCAGTTGATCTGCACTCACACGTGTTATTTGATATTCTGCCGCTTGATAATAAGGGTTCGCCAACACTAATACTCGTACTTGATGACATTTTTCCATGGCAAGAATAACATCTCTTTTTTCGTTCATTAAGAACGTTGCCATATCTGATGGTACTTGTATGTGCACTTCGCCTGCTTTTTCCTTTAATGCAGCCTCTTCTAATAAGCGCAACAAAGACAAGGATCGCGAAGCGATATTACGCACCACACCCCGACCTTCACAACGCGGACAAGGCTCTTGTTCTGTTTCACCTAAAGAAAGTCGTAACCGCTGACGTGACATTTCTAATAAACCAAAGCGTGAAGAAACTCGACCCACTTGTGTGCGCGCACGATCTCTGTCTAAGGCTTTTTTCAGACGATTTTCAACTTCACGTTGATTTTTAGAGCTGCTCATGTCAATAAAATCAATAACAATCAAGCCACCTAAATCACGTAAACGTAATTGACGTGCAATTTCATCTGCCGCTTCTAAGTTTGTATTAAATGCCGTTGTTTCGATATCTGCACCGCTGGTTGCTTTTGCAGAGTTGATATCAATTGCGACGAGGGCTTCTGTTTGATCAATCACCAAAGAGCCACCTGAAGGCAATAACACCTTACGCTGATAGGCTAATTCAATTTGACTTTCAATTTGATACAACGAAAACAAAGGAACCGGGCTTTGATACAATTTAACATTCGGTAAAAAGTCAGGTTTGGTCTGCTCAACATATTGTTTCGCTTTCACATAAGCCACATGATCATCAATGATGATTTCACCGATAGATTTGCGTAAGTTATCTCGAATTGAACGGATAACAACGTCACCTTCTTGGTGAATTAAACAAGGAGCTTGATGCGTGCGATGCGCTTGAACAATAGCATTCCACTGATTACAGAGCATGTCTAAGTCATTTTGTAGCTCTTCTTGACCTTTGCCCAATCCAGCCGTTCGAATAATTAAACCCATGCCCTCAGGTAAACGCAAGCCATTGAGGGTTTCACGCATTTCATCGCGCTCTTCGCCTTCAATGCGACGGGAAATACCACCGGAACCAGGGTTATTGGGCATTAATACCAAATAACAACCAGCGAGGGTAATAAAGGTGGTTAGTGCCGCACCTTTCATTCCACGTTCTTCTTTGTCGACTTGTATCAGTAACTCTTGCCCTTCACGGATCAATGCAGTTACTGGGGGTTTTTCATCGTCAAAGCTCTCTAAAGGACGAACAAAGTATTCTGGCGCAATTTCTTTTAAAGGAAGGAAGCCTTGACGCTTCGATCCATATTCGACAAACACGGCATCTAAGCTGGGCTCTCGTCGAGTTACCGTTGCTTTATATATGTTGCCTTTCTTTTTAACATCTTCAAATGGACGATCGATATCTAAATCAAAAAGATAAGTACCATCCACCAAAGCTACTCGCACCTCTTCGGGGTGTGTAGCATTGATTAACATTTTTTCCATAATTATACCTCATGTCTGAACAACGCAGACTTGAATGTGAATCTTGATAAAATTTTAGAATCATCAGGGTAGACCATGCACGTGGCGCCAAATGGCTCATACTGAAAATAAAGATATGGAGGCAAACGCCTCTGCAGAATTGCACAGTAAGCAATAATGTACTCTTCACCCTTGAGTTTTTAACGTGGTTGCAAATTCGTTCACTATCGGTCATGTACTGCATGTACACTCCCTCGCTCTCTCATTTGCGCCTAGCCGAAAACTCAATTGCTGTGAGTATAAGTGCGCAGTATGTTTTGACTCATATTCCACAATATCGTTCTTGGGTAATATCACCCAAAAATCATCATTTGTTGGAAGACAAGTTTGAACCCAACGTCGGTTTCTAGCAGCATGTAATACCAAATTTTTCTTATAGATCACGGCACTCAAGCAAATGTGTTTCCGATCGTAATGTGAGCAAAAGCTCAAAAATTAAAAATCTGTTTATACCTCTAAAAATGTAAAGTTTTTTCCAACTCTACACCTCATCAATAGTAACAAAGGCCCATCTTAACTTCAAGATTTTTTTCGGACCTCAATGAAGATTCGGTTCTAAGCTGCAACTATTGGCTCTCAACGCCTACGTGCCGCGGCCGAAGGTCCGCGGCATCCAGGAGTTGGATGCCAATTGTCAACACACCCTAACAAGACTGGCTATTATTGGCGTTAAATTAAGACTCGTTTGCCCTTCCTGAGTTACTGAAAAATTGACTGGTGCTTAATTTTTAGGCTAAAATGCACACATTGGACTTACTGGAGACTCTCCTATGCCCACTTCCCCCGCGATATTAAAAAAACTTCGTAGTCTTATCGACGCGCAAGACGTTACCAGTGTAAAACAATTTGTCATCGACCATGACATTAATCTCAATAACGTCACCTCTACTGGCCTATCTGCATTATGGTGGGTATTAATGCCGCCCGAGGGGAAAACCATCTCCGAAGACCTTGTTCACTATTTACGTGAAAAACAAGTCGATATTACACAGCACCATCGCGGGAAAGATATTCGATCTTTATTTATTGAAAGCAATTCATCCAAAAACAGCGAAGCTTTAAAAAAAGCATTATCTCAATACTGGGATTATTATGGACATCAGAACCTAGAAAACATTGTAATCCCTTATCAAGCTCCGGTCGTTACAGCCACAACACCTCTTGCCCAATTCCAAGATACTCATAACTCTGTTGTAGTGCGCTTAATCGATACGGCCGTGGTACAACTCTACCAACACTATGCACCGCACAACTCTAACAATATATTACCCTGGGATAAAAGCTTTGATGATTTTTTAAAAAATAGTCAAACGGTACTCGGTAAAGATTTCTACTTGGCTAGCAATGCCATCACCCGCATTCAAAAAGATACCACTACACGGTCTTACACCCTCTCGACAAAACCTCTTGAAATTGTAGATCTCACGAACAGTCAAGTGCTGATGTTACTCTATAAAGCCGTGTGCGACCAAAATGCTCAATCTTTTGCTATCGGCTCAGATATGAGCAAGAAAGGTCAAGCGGAACGTAAAATATTACTCTTACGACATCTCATACAAAGTCAAAAAGAATACGGTGATAATTCTCCTGCCTGTTGGATGGGCACTCGAAATCAAATGGTTTCTGCACTAGACTCTGTGCACGTCAAAGTATCTATTAGCACACATGTCCCCATTAGTCCTGCTATCATTGGCTATAAATATGATCAATTCTGTAAAACAAAATTAACGGAACATGCTGCTTCTGGAACATTTCTGTATGAGTATTTATTTTATTATGTATTGTCTGGTTTGCCGACTGGCGATAATGCCAATAATGCTCTAGACGATGATCCAGAAAAAAATATTCCGGAGACCTTAAAAAAAGCAATACAGCGCATCAAACAAGATTTTAAAGACAGCTTAAGTGCCGAGTTTATAAGCCTTAACCCTAAAGATAAAAATACCGTAGAACAGTATTATACGGGAATCGCAGAATCCTTTGGTGTCTCTATCGCTTTAGCCCCCAAATTACTTCTATTACAAAAACTAGCACAAGCGGCTCGTAGCACCCCCTCTCTTTTCCCCATTCAAACCGCACTAGAAAAACTCATGACCGAAATTAAAAATGATCCTAGTGCTTTAACTGAAGAACGTCTTTTACAGATACAAAAAGAGGCTGCAGATGCTTTTACTCTGTCCTCATTACCTGAAAACAGTAGCTGTGATCCCCTCACCGCCGCCTATTTAACATTGCAGAACCAAGAACAACAGCAAGAAATGCTGCCATATTTAGGAAAAGCCTATCTTGAACATATACTGCAAGCAGAAGGTACGCCTTTTCCATTACCAGAATCAGTGGGCGTACAAGCTCTGATGGTTTATATTTCTGAAAAAATACCCAATGTAGGCCCCTGGTTACAAACACTTCCAGAAAATTATCGAAACGCCTTGATACAACAATGGATAGATAAAAAATACCTGCCTTTTATAGAAGGACTGCAAGAAAATATACTGGAAGATGCTTTTCAATTTGGTTTGTTCAATGGGCAACTTAAAAACTTTAAAATAGAAAAACCTATTAGCATTAAAAATCAGGATTTTCGTGGGATTGATTTAAGTACTTTAGATTTAACCCATATACGTTTTGAGAACTGTGATTTACGTTTAAGTGATATAGAACATAATCCCACACTCAAGCTTGAACATCTACAAGATAAGAATACGCTAGATCCCTCTTGGTTTTTTACCTTCTGTAACCAACATAAATCTGATTTAGCGATGGCATTACTCGGTCATAATAATCAACACAAAGATCTTGAAGAAAAATCTATTGATCCTAGCTCTCCGTGGTTCACACAAGTACTAGACAACAAAACAGTGATAGAAGAAAAAAACACTAATTATCTCTTACAGAAAAATTTTATGGGGAAATCTCCTTTACAACATGCCATAGAAAAAAAAGAACTTGCACTCCTCTCGAAGGTATTAAAAAGCATTAACAAACAATACCTGCTTGAAGAAAAAAAATATCCCTATAGTTTTTTTATATTTGGACCATTCACCTGTATTTTATCTGAGAATCAAAAAAAAGAAGCTTTTGATTACTATAACCTACACTTACCTAAATTTACAAAACTACCCAACATTTTTTTTCTCAGTAAACACGAAAAAATACTCATTAATAATTTAGTGACCGCAACCCAGAAATTACAAAAAATTTGGACAAAGCTGTATGAGGCTGAAACCTCTCAAAAAATCATGTCAGACCTTGATAAACAACAAGCCATGGAAGCATTTAAAGCATGGAGTATCGCTTCTCATACGCATAAATTACAATTCAATTATAGTCATAGCAATCCGTACATAGGTCGTATACTTTTCCTCTGTGGAACCATTCTTGCCCTTACTTTTTTACTATTTCTCTGGCCTGCTTTCGTGAGTGCACTAGGGATCGAAGGGATAATGATTTTTACTTCATTTATTGGGATCGCTGCCCTTGAATTTTTAATGATTGGCCCTGTTTTTCACATAAAGAATAACAAAAATAACCAACTAATCGAACCATCCCCTTATATAAAATATAAACAAGCTTTTTTTGCCTACTCGCCTACAAAAGAAAAAGCATTAGAACAAGAGGCAATCATGCAACAGCCCGCCATGGCAAATATGGGATAAACTGTTATACTACGCACAGTTAGAATTTATTACGCACCCACAAGTGTCGTCCCGGAATTAAGAGAAACTTGCGCGAGCTTTAGTTTCTCTTAATGTTAGGGCTCCCCCCTAAGATGTGCCTCAGCGCTCACTTCTGAAATGGATCCCGGGCATTAAGTCTTGCTAAGGCTCGCGCTGCTCGCCAAGCAAGCCTAAATCCCGGGACGACACTTGTGGGTGCGTATTGATTTACAGGATTTTACATGTTCCCTATCCGTGTTATCTTAATCGAAACCTCTCACCCAGGTAATATTGGGGCCGCCGCACGTGCCATGAAAACCATGGGCTTAGAGTCTCTCCATCTGGTGAAGCCTCGTCAATTTCCTCATGAAAACGCCGTCGCCATGGCGGCAGGTGCTGCCGATATTTTAGAAAACGCCGTAGTGCATCCCGACTTAGCCACGGCTTTACAAGACTGCCAATTGGTTATTGGCAGTAGTGCACGCACACGCCATATGGAAGTCCCTCTCATCACCCCACGAGAAAGTGCACCTATTGTGCATCAATATCGCCAACAAGGCCCCGTTGCCCTGCTGTTTGGCCGAGAACAAACCGGTTTAAGCAATGAAGAATTACTGCTGTGTCACTATCATATTATGATCCCCGCAAACCCCGTGTATCCGGTATTAAATATCGCAGCAGCCGTACAAATTATTGCGTATGAACTCTATGCACACAAACACACTATCCCTGCAAACACCGCACCCCTACTTGCCAGCACTCAAGAAACTCAATATTTATTAGAGCATTTTGAAAAAGTTTTACAGCATATCGATTTTATGAACCATAAACACTCCAAAAAACTCATGCAACGCATTCAGCGTTTGTTTTTAAAAGCACAGTTAGAACCAGAAGAAGTCGCCATTTTACGTGGATTTTTACATCAGGTAGAACAAAAATGTCCTTAAACGCCCCCCGCCCTATTTATTTAGACTACATGGCCACCACACCGGTTGATCCTAAAGTTATAGACGCCATGCTCCCCTTTTTAGGCCCTGACGGAGCATTTGGCAATGCGCACTCTCCCCATCAATATGGTCAAACTGCTGCTGCTGCCGTCGAAGAGGCACGTGCACGCATTGCAGAGACGCTATCAACCTCTGCCGAATCGTTAATATTTACCTCGGGTGCCACCGAAGCCAATAATTTAGCGATTATAGGTGCAGCACGTTTATATCAACGCAAGGGCCGTCATATTATTACTATGGCAACCGAACACCCCTCTGTATTAGAAAGCATGGAAGAACTAAGCCGCGAAGGCTTCGAAATTTCCTATCTGCCCCCACAAGCCGATGGCTTACTGGATCTCGAGCTCCTACGCACTTCTTTACGTAAAGACACGATTTTAGTATCGATTATGCATGCGAATAATGAAATCGGTGTCATTCAAGATATCCCGGCCATCGCGGAGTTATTACAAGGTAAAGGTATTTTGTTTCATGTCGATGCCGCACAAAGTGCCGGAAAAATAGCGATAGATTTAGAGCAGTGGCCCATACATCTACTTTCCCTCTCTGCGCATAAAAATTATGGCCCCAAAGGCATTGGCGCTCTGTATATTCGGCAACGCCCCCGCATACGTGTCGAGCGCTTAACTTTTGGCGGCAACCAAGAACGAGGCTTTCGCTCCGGCACCCTCCCCGTACACCAAATTGTTGGGATGGGCGCTGCGTTCAACCTGAGTCAGGCTATTCGTATCGAAGAACAAGCTCGGCTACTAGAATTACGTCAACAACTATGGACGGGCATCCAAGATCTGCCGCATTTACAAATGCATGGACATCCCACACAGCGCCTTGCCGGTAATTTACATATTAGTTTTGAACATTTAGAGGGACATACCCTACGCGAACGCTTACCCGAACTCGCACTATCGAGCACCTCTGCTTGCAGCACCACACGCCATGGGGTTTCTACAGTATTAACTGCTCTGGGCATTTCTAAACAACGCGCACAAAATGCCGTGCGTCTCTCTTTGGGACGATTTACCAGCGAAAATGATATACAATGTGCTATACTAGCCATTCGTCGAGCTGCCGGAGACTCCTCATGCCTGTTGTAGAAACTTATCAATATGAACCCATCGTATTAACCGACAAAGCACTCAATCACGTTGTCGGCTATTTAAAAAAGACGGAAAATTTAGGTATACGCGTCTCTGTCAAAAAAACCGGTTGCTCTGGTTACTCTTATCAAGTCGACTATGTGAAAGAAAGCAGCAGCAAAGATCTGGTATTTCCACTCCATGAGCATTATTTTTTATATATGGATAAAGAAAGCTATCCTTATTTGAAAGGCGTACATATGGATTATGTCACGACAGGGTTTCAAAGTAAGTTAATCTTTGAAAATCCAAATCAAAAAGGGCAATGTGGTTGCGGTGAGAGTTTTACGGTGTAAATAACTATGCTGTAGATTGGGCCAAGGTCCAACCTACAATCTCCCCTACCCACACATCGGCGTTAGCGCTTGCTCTGTAAATAAAAAATAATGCGCAAGGTCTACTGAGCTGCCCCCTATCGATAACAATCAATATATTGAAAACTCACACATTTTTTGCCAAAGCACGGTTTTTGATTGCCCAGCGCCTTTGTACTGCCCGCCATCTCTTGCTTGGCAAATCCCTTTTGTTGCATATAGCCCATGCGTCGACAGAAAGAATAGGCTGCCGCTTTCCCGCAATTGTGCACCCCATCTAAGCAGTAATCGACACGGGCCTGTTGATAACGCGGATACACAAAATGATATTTTCGATAATGATAGGATTCTGGTGGGTTATTCGGTATTTTGCCAACACAATTAATGGTTTGAAAGCCATCACAACGCCAACCACGGCAACGTTGACTGCTCATAAAATATTGCGTCTCACTCATATTATGCGCAATAACCATCTTGTCAGCACTGCCATAACCCAGCATTTTACAATACATTTTAGCGATCGCTAAGCCACAGTGCGTCTGCTTTGCATCACAATACGCAAGCGGATGCCCCTGATAAAAAGGATACCAAAAACTACGATGATAAATCATGTTTCCAGCCCAGGAAGGTATTGCCAACAGCAAGAGTAACACACCAACAAACACTGACTTCCTATTCATACAATAAAAACTCCTTAAGATTTTCCGGGAGTATATACTCTTCGCACTTGAGTTTTCGTCGTTGTTGCAAACTCGCTCGCCATCAGTCATGTACCGCATGTACACTTCTTCAACTCTCTCGCTTGCCCTAGCCGAAAACTCAATTGCTGTGAGTATAGATCAATCTCTCCCGTAATTTCGGATGAAAGGCTTCTTGAAACGCATCCGCAAACCAATTACAAGCAAATACCAAGGTCACCATAAACATAAATGCGGATAACATCGGCCACCATACAATGGGATCACGTGCTAACTCTAAACGCGCACTGTTAATCATATTACCCCAGCTCATGGTCATCGGTGAGACTCCTACCCCAACATAGGTTAACACCGCTTCTGCTAATACCAATGAACTAAAATCAAGAACTACCGTCATCAAGACGACATGCATGGCATTCGGTAAAATATGTTTTCTAAAAATAAAGAACGTACTGCTTCCCAATACCTTCCCGGCTAATACATATTCCATCTGACGAAGTTTTAAAGTCTCACCACGCACCAAACGACATAAGTTAGTCCAGCTGGTTAAGCCTAAAATGGCACACAAAGAAAATAAGCGCGCATCTGCAGCCGCATGCAAGGTTGTAAAATATTGGCTATGCGTGGCAATGAAAATTTGCATAGAAAGTACGGAGGCGGTAATCAATAAGACCGCTGGCACCGAACTCACGGTGGTGTATATATACTGAATCACATCGTCGACCCAGCCGCCAAAATAGCCAGCCCATACGCCAAAAGCTAATGCAAAGGGCAAGGTTAATAAGGTCGTAAATAAGCCTATCACTAGGGCCGTTCGAATACTCTTCACCGCATAATAAAAAATATCTTGACCGATTTTCCCGGTTCCTAAGACATGCAATTCTCGTGAAATAGCGTACGCGGCCAGCGATAAAAATATCAACACCCCTAGCGTTAAAATACCTGCCCAGGCGGCCGTACTTAAATGGGTGGTTCGCGCATGCACTATCATCCAAAAAAAGGCCATACCAGCCATGCCGAGCAAGGCCCATAGCCCCGCTCGCAATAAGGCATGCGCGATAAACGTTTGTTTGCTGTCTGTCGCCTGTAAAGCCAGAGGAGGATAACTGAGCGGTGCATGAAATCGTGCAACTTTCCCCTGCACAACCTCTGTTTCTTCGACAAAGGCACGCAAAGCCAATGGCTCAGAATAGGTTTTTTCATAAAAAGTATCTAAGGGTGCGAATATCGCATCTAAAGCCGTTTTAGGCTGCTCTACTTGACCCGGCCAGGGCGTAGAATCTAATAAAGCAATCCCCAAAAAAAATAGCCAAATGATACCCGCACTCACAGCCATGGGTTGTTGTAATAAAATAGACCACGACAGTCTATGGGTTGGATTTCGGATATGGTGTCCAACCCAAACTATACACAACACAACCAAAGTAAAGAGTATAATATCTATCCAAGACCAGCTCATATATCACTCAAATCGTATACGTGGATCCACTAAAACATATACCACATCGGTTAGTAGTAAACCTATGATATACAAGAATGAACCTAAAAACACCATCGCGCGAACAATTGCAAAATCTTGTTGCTGAATAGCGTCGATCATATAACTGCCAAGACCAGGAATACCAAAGAACGACTCTAGAACCAAACTCCCTAAAAATAAAGAGGGTAATACCACCACCACATTGGTCACAATCGGTAATAAAGAATTTCGTAACACATGATGACGCAATACCCGCCATTCAGAAACTCCCTTTGAAAGCGCCGTTTTTACATAGTCTTGATCGACCTGATCCAATAATAACGCGCGATACCAGCGCACATTTGCCCCCAAACCGGCCACCACTGAAACGACAATCGGCAACAGTACAAATTTAACCGCGGCCCAACCCGGGTGATAGCCTGAAATAGGCACCAAACGTAATACTTTACCAAACCAGTATTGTCCGATCACAATATAAAATAAACCAGAAATAGACATAAGAATCATGCATAAACCCATGCCCATACGCGCAAGTGCTGTGGAGCGAAAAAATACCAACATAATCGCGACGCCTATCTGCACGATTAAGCCCAAAAATAAGCTGGGGACGGCAATTGCTAAACTGGGCCACATGCGATGATGGATATCATCAGCGATATTTCTACCAGCATCAGATACCCCAAAATTCAAACTGAACAGATGCTGGGTTTGTTTAAAAAATAAAGTATGCGTCAAACGAGCAACGCCCTGCCCTGCTGCATCATAAAATAAGGGAAGATCATAACCATGTTGCTGTTTCCACAACATAATGGTTTCTGCGGTAATATATTTTTGTCCGAGTTGCATCCGCGCAATATCATCGGGCGTATTCACCATGAAAAATAGCGTGAAGGTCAGGATATGAATTCCCAATAAAATAGGGAGTAAATAAGCCACGCGTCGCCATAGATAGAACCACATGTTTACTCCTTGGGATGGTCTATACACTTCGCACTTGAGTTTTCGGCGTTATTGCAACCTCGCTCGCCATCGGTCATGTACTGCATGTACACTTCCTCGGCTCTCTCGCTTGCGCCTAGCCGACAATTCAATTGCTGTGAGTATATACTAAATCATATAATTCTTGAGGTACTTTATGCCTGATTATCCTATACCGCACCAAGCCCTGAAAATCCTTATAATACGCTGAAGATTGCGGATGGACAACTCTAAAAAGATCGTCTTTGCGAGATATAAAGCAACTATAGGTGCATAATTTAGCGCGCCAAGAGCTAAAAAAATCTTGATTGTTTTTATTTTGACTGTATAATGCTATTTTTGAATCTAAAGTTCAAAACGGAGTCCAATTTATGTTTATTATCGATACCACTAACGAACAAGTACAAATTACACTTGATATGGCAAAATATATTGCTTTAGTCACTCAATATAATTCCTGTGAAATAGATGACTTTAAAAAGCGCGAGCAATTGACTCGTGACTTGCGCGCTCATAAACAAGAGTTGTTGAGCGAACTTTATGCTCCCATGTTTATTGTTAATTTTTTCCATTCATTAAAAAGTACGATAACGGATACCAGTAGCGTATTATTCCGTTGCTTAGCAAACCCTTTTTCTCATCTCAATAAACCTTTAGCATTTGATTGTATCTCTCTTTATTTCACTGAAATCATAAAAAACAGCATGGATTCTTTTGCGGTCAAAAACATTCGATCTCTGCCAGCTTCTACTATTTTATGTATCAACATTCAAGCCTGGATGGTAAACGATCATATGTTCTTCGTCTTTAAAGACAATGGTTGTGGATTTCCACAAACACAACTTGATTCATTAGAGCAGTTTAAAACAAATTGCTGCGATAAAAACAAAGAGGCTCGAACTCAAGATCCAACGCGTCTAGGGGGAAATCATCGCGCACTTCGTCAGATCCGCGATTACTTACTGAATGGAACCATTCGGAATGATCATGGTATAGATAATCAAATATGTGTGGTAACACCAGGTGACAGCAATCTACGTCTCTCTAACGATGAAGCTGGTGGTGCAATTCTTGAATTATCAAGCCGAGTTATCATACAAAATTCGCTTGAAATAATGGATAACCCTAGCGAAAACGCCCCTCCCGTGACTGAGATGATAAAATTAACGTTACCCCTTAGGTTCCAGAAAAAACCAAAGAATCTCTCAAATGAGTCCCTAAGCTCAGCCGCTGGTTCTGGATTTTTTGCGCCAACGCCAACGCCGTCCAATAATTCCGACGCATCACCACTTGATCCGAGTGTATTGATGTCCCCCGTGGGTTTGAAGCACGGCACTGTAGGAAGCTAAAAAGAGGGCATTCATGTAATGCCCTTATCGCTCATCCCCAACGCTTCACCAGCCGCCGCTCTTGCTTTCTATATTGTCGATACAATAATAAAAACACCATCAAAGCAAAGCACAAAAACCAGAGCAGCGGCCATAATTGTACTTGATTCCAAACGCTACGGAGCTGTGTACGCAATGAAACGTCCACTGAGGTATATTGCAGTGTGTTCATCTTCAAACTACTGGGTTTTGTACGCCCCATCCAAGGCTGATTTAATACCACCGTCTCACTGGTGTATCCAAATACCCACGGAGCATCATCCTGCACCAGCGTAATCATTTGTCGAATCAATGCATCACGCACTGAACCATTCGGTAAGTTTCGCATTTTTTGAAATAAAGCATCATACTGCGGATTATTATAATTAGAAGCATTTTCTCCACCATGCCGCACTTTGCCATGTGGAGAGTATAATAAAAATAAAAAATTCTCTGGATCAGGATAATCAGCTAGCCATCCCCAACTAAATAATTGCGCATCTCCTGCCATCATTTTTTCTTGAAACCGATTATATTGCGTTGCCCGAATATCTAGATCTATCCCTATTTTTGAAAGTTGTTTACGCATCCAATCCAATTGTGATTTTTCATCTGGGCCACTAGTTACGGATACATCATAATGTATAATTAGCGGTCTATTGGTTTTGGGATCTATCCCTCTAGGATAGCCCGCTTTCTGTAAATACATCTTTGCATCCTGTAAAGGGCGTCGTTCTATCCCTTTTATCGTTCGATGATACAACCAGGGGTTCACAATATCTAAGTTTTTCCCAAACATCTTCACCGGCAAAGGACCCTGTGCCGGAACCCCACGACCATTCAAAAACAAAGCAATATATTCTTCATAATTTACCGCCAATGAGATTGCGCGACGTAACCATTGTGCGCGTGGGCTCCGTCCACCGACAATCGGATCTAAATCATTAAAACCCAGGTAATACAAAGATAAATCAGGTAGTTGGATTAAGCGCATCCCTTTTTCTTGTAACTCTGGGGTTAAACGTAAAGCGCCCGTCGGCTCTAAATGAATGGCTTGATCAAAACTATCGGCAGAAACCGTAGAGGTATCATAATAGCCTTGTAAAAATTTACTCCAGCGCGGGATGGCTTCTTTTTCTAAAAGAAATACCGCCTTATCTATCAATGGCAGTCGTGCACCCGCATTTGCGGTGGCGCCTAACTCAGGGGCCTGTACTTTATCTGGAAAATACACCGGTCGATAATTAGGATTTTTTGCTAAGACCATACGGCTATTGGGATTATTCTCCGTCAACATAAAAGGCCCTGTTCCCACTGGTTGCCAATTCCAACCCATATTACGCGATTTCATTCCGGGCTGATGATATAAGGCATCCACCTCCCAAGGCGTCGGGGAGAAAAAAACCATCGCTAACCAATAGATAAATGGTCGATATTCACCTACTAAAGTAATTTCAAATTGATAAGGATTCAGCACGCGCACGCCGGACATAGGTACCGTGCGTAAATCCAAAAACTCTTTTCGGTGTTTCGGTAATTGTTGCGCAAAATCACTAAAGCCCTGAATGTAACCGCTCATCAGCCCAAATATAGGAGAACCCACCGCAGGATCTGCTAAACGTTTTATCGCATAGACATAATCTTCTGCTTGCACCTCTCGTGTACCTTGATAGGGAAAATCGCGTATTGTCTCGATCTTTTTACTTTCAATATAATTGTCAGGTAAAGGCAGATAACGATAGTCCCCTTGCGAGTTTTTCGCAAACGCGGGATGCGGCTGATAATAGAGGTTTTTCTGTATGGTAATCGTGTAAACACTATACGCAACGGGTGTTTTTGAGCCTGGTTTCCATGGTTTTTTATCGGCATCCAAATAAAGTACTTCCGGCATCCGTTCAGCAGTCAAGGGCACCAGGCGATAAGGCCTTGCCATATAATCATATTGCAAGGGAGGCTCAAGTATTTGAGCCGTAAAGATATGTTCATTCGCATTATACGAGCGAGCCGGATCCAATGAGCGTGGAGATTCATTGAAGGAGCTATAATAGATTTTTTCAGCGCCCTGATCTTCAGTATAAGGATTATTCCAGACCATGGCATGAGCGGTCGAGAAAAACACGCCTAAAACAAAGAAAAGAATTTTCAAAAATTGCTGTGCGTATATATTAGTGGTCAAAAAGAGCTCAGCGAACTTTTCCGCTCCCTCACGGTCGCGGCTCGGATTTAACTGATCCACCGCCTGACGGTCGTGGATCAGACTATTTATCTCAAGAACCTTAGCCTTCATGTAATCGCTCCAAAAATTGCTGCTCATCCAGCACGGGAACGCCTAAAGCCAATGCTTTTTGATATTTACTTCCGGGTTCGTCCCCCACCACTAGATAATCTGTTTTCGCCGATACACTACTCGCCACTTTGGCGCCTAAGGCCAACACTTGTGCTTTGGCCTCTTCTCGGCCCAATGTATGTAAAGTCCCCGTCAAAACCAGTGTTTTTCCGGAAAAATAATGCGTATTTATTTGTACAGGTACTACTTTCGGCCACGTAACGCCCGCGGCTAATAAAGCCTCTATGACGAGCTGATTGTGCGGCTCTTGAAAGAAATGCTGAATATGTGCCGCGACCACAGGACCAATATCTGGCAAGGCCATTAAATCAGTTTCATTCAGCTGCTGTATTTCAGTGACTGTTTGATAAACTCTCGCCAAGCCTTGGGCACTCACCTCACCTACTTCGCGAATTCCCAACGCATACAAGAAGCGCGCAAACGTGGTTTTTTTGCTTTTTTCTATGGCCTCGAGGAGATTATCGACCGATTTTTCCGCCATACGAGGCAATGCCAGCAAAGCGTCTCGAGACAACACATACAAATCGGCTGCATGTCGTACCAAACCGGTATCTACCAACACCTCAATCAAGCGTTCCCCTAAACCATCAATCGCCATGGCCTTGCGCGACACAAAATGACATAACTGCTGCTTGACCTGTGCCGGACATGCCAAGCCCCCCATACAACGTGCAATCGTCTCTTCAAACAAAACTTCTGAGCCACATACGGGGCAATGCAGTGGAAACTCAATAAGCTGCGTATCAGCCCCCCGAGAAGCCAGTACCGGTGCTACCACCTCAGGGATCACATCTCCTGCGCGCCGCACAATGACAGTATCGCCAATCCGAATTCCTTTGCGGGCGATTTCTTCCCGATTATGTAACGTGGCATGACGCACCACTACCCCACCCACCGCAACCGGTTCTAAATCGGCGACGGGGGTCACGGCGCCTGTTCGACCCACTTGAAACTCAACCCCCCGTAAAATTGTGAGTTGCTCTTGTGCTGGAAATTTATGCGCGCAAGCAAAGCGCGGAGCGCGTGCCACAAAACCTAAACGCTGTTGATCTTTGATACTATCAATTTTATACACTACCCCATCTATTTCATAAGGTAAGCCATCGCGCGCGACAGATAACTTTTGATAATACTGTAAACACTCGGCAACCCCCTGCACCCGTGCAACAATATCTGCCACCGGAAACCCTAAATTTTTTAATTGCTGTAGTCGTTCAAACTGCGTTGGTAATAACCAACTTTCTGTGGATTCTTCGGTTAACAAACCATAGGCGTACAAAGCCAACGGTCTTTTTGCCGTGATCCGCGAGTCTAATTGCCGTAAACTGCCTGCGGCAGCATTACGCGGATTTGCCATGGTTTTTTCTCCCAAGGCCCGCAATTTCGCATTATAGGCTTCAAACCCCGCTTTCGGCATATAGACCTCACCGCGCACTTCCACAAATGCCGGATAAGCGCCTCCTCTCAATCGGAGAGGAATGCCCGAAATCGTGCGAATGTTTGCAGTAATATCTTCACCAACCTGACCATCTCCGCGCGTCGCTGCATGATGCAAAACCCCATCAATATAGACAATACTCACCGCCAAACCATCTAATTTAGGTTCACAGGTAAACCATAACGCATCGGCAGTAAGCCCTAAGCCTTCTGACAAGCGTTGCCCAAAAGCACGTGCGTCTTCTTCCGTAAACACATTATTAAGAGACAGCATTGGTTTCTGGTGAGTAATATTCTTAAAACCAGTCGACGCAGTACCACTCACTCGTTGCGTTGGGGAGTCTGCACTTATCATTTCGGGATGACTTTTTTCGAGTGCTTGCAACTCTAAAAATAAACGATCATATTCACTATCAGGCACTACAGGCGCATCTAAAACATAGTACGCATAATCATATTCTCGAATCGTTTCACGTAATTGTTGTATTTTTTTTAAAAACTCTGAGCTCATGATGCATTTATTTCCTGTATGAGATAGCAAAAATACGATATCCTACGCACTCAAAAGAAACTTCTCAAGGATTACTCCATGGATAATACGCTTCTCGCCTGTTTAGCGATTTTTAGTACCAGCTTACTTGTTTTTGCATTTTTTTGTAAGCGTATTATCTTAAAAGCGATGGATGCCACTGAACAAAAATTACTATCGCAACACCATCAGCAGCGCATAGAACTGATCGAGCATTTACAAAATAAACAACAAGAATTACAAGAAAAATTTCATCAACATCACTTGACCACACAAAACTTAGTGCAAGAATCTATACAGCAAAATATGCAAGATATTCGCTCGCAATTAACCCTCAGCTTTTCACAACATGCCGCGCGCTTAGGGGAGCAATTAGAGCAAATGACACAAAACATGCGTGATCAACAGATGTCGCTCTCCCAACAAATACATCAACAATTAAATCAAGGTTTTGAGCATACCACCACTACCTTTACCGATGTCCTGAAACGCTTAGTCATTATAGACGAAGCCCAGAAAAAAATTACCGAATTATCAACGCATGTTGTCAGCTTACAAGATGTCTTACAAGATAAACGCTCCCGTGGCGCCTTTGGTGAAGTGCAACTACAAAGCCTCATTCAAAACATGATTCCTTCACAGCATTATAAAATGCAGCATACGCTGAGCAATCAGAAGCGGGTTGATTGTATGCTATTTCTACCAGAACCCACGGGCGATATTGCGATTGATGCTAAATTTCCTTTAGAAAACTATCAAAACGCCATTAACAACGAAAACGCCCAAGAAAAAAAACAATACCAAAGTTTATTTCGGCAAGATGTTATTAAACATATTAAAGATATTGCAGGTAAATATATTATTCCAGGAGAAACCGCAGATGCGGCTTTATTGTTTATTCCTGCCGAAGCCATCTTTGCTGAAATTCATGCGCACTATCCCGATATTATTCTACTTTCTCAACGCTTACATGTCTTTTTAGTGTCGCCCAGCACGCTGATGGCTGTGCTCACCACCGCGCGCGCGGTGTTAAAAGATGATGCAACTAAAAAACAAGTGCATATCATTCAGCAACATCTAATGACACTGGCGCAAGACTTCCAACGCTTTGATAAACGCATGGAGAAACTATCTAAGCATTTAGATTTAGCGCACGGGGATCTACAAGAAGTACATACTTCTGCAAAAAAGATCAGCAGTCGTTTTCAGAAAATTGAGGCTGTGGAATGGGAAGAGCCTGTACTGTTGGAGCCTCAGTTATAACCCACATCCCGCTGCAGTCTTATTTTTGCTCATGTTCCGTTAAAAGTGACTCTCCGCTGCTCATTTATCCGCCTATAAAATGCACTGGAGGCACAAGAGGGTTTCTTTCTCTTGAATGAGGAGGAGAAGGTACTTTATCCTCCGCAGAAAAAAACATGCAGCCGGGAGCTTCTTGCATTAAAGGTAGATAGAACCCCTATTTGGACATTACGATGGGTATCAGAAAAGCGCTTCAGCTTGATTGATAGCGTTTTTGAATCAGGTGTCTCTGTTTCTTTATTGCTCAACACCAGTTGTATACAATATGTGTAATAATCATATACATCTCCCACCTTAGGTATCATTTCTTCAATATCCTGTGCGTGATAAAATATTTACTAGTTGCGCATTATGTTCGCTTCTGTCAGTCATTTCTACTCAACCCCAACATACCTTGGTGGCGCCACAGTATCTGCAGTTTAAATCTTGAACACATTGGTATTATCCTGATTTTATAACTCCCCCTCTGTGGTTTTTATATAGCGCTAATTGAATAACATAAGATCATAAACTAAACTTATAATACATGTAAAACAACAAAGGCGGTACCCGGTGTCGCTTACTCTGCAAGAAATACAAACGCTTTTAGCTGCCGATAAGCCCGGGAATAATATCGATCAACTCGCCAAAATCATTGATGCCCTCATCGCTCTATGCACCCCTTATGCACAACTTCAGGCGAACATTAAGCAGCTCACAAAAATAAAAAGCAATCTAAAATATAGCGCGACCTCTGAAAGTATTGCCGATATCAACCTTCATATTCAGGCTTTACAAAAAACTACCGTCCAATTTGCAAACCATATCACGCTCTTACTCCAAGACATGAAAAGCGCCAATGCCTCTGATCTATTTAGCCAAAGTGCATTCATCGATCGCGCAAAAGCACTAGGTTACCAATTTACCGACCCCATTTCTGACCATAAAAATGCCTCTGAAGGTATGTGCTATGGCATCACACATATGGGCATGCAAGCTTTTTTAGCAGAAGATATTTCCACTTTTCAGCAACGTGCGCGCAGTATTCATTTACTACCACTAGACTACTTTAAAAATGACTTTGCCATCCTTCGCGACGCACAACGACAGTTTATCCTTGAAAAAAAATCAGAACAAGCGAAACAAATAAGTCAATTAATCGTCGATTGTTTGGCTTTTTTTGATGGCTGCATGCTATACCAATTACCCGCAAAATATAATGATTGGTTTCAGAAAAACAACTCCGTAAAAAGACGTCAACACGCCTTAGAATCTATGCCCTTAACGCTCTCTAAACAATTAGAAATTCCCCAAAAAAAACCGGTTAGAGTTAGTTTCTTCACCGGAATATATTCTCAATCAGAGCTAGAAAAATATTTATCTGTTTTAGAAAAAACATTGAAAGATACCTCCTTCGCTTTATGTTTAAGCTCTACAAAGCATGCGGTAAATTTAAATTACAATCACAGCACCAAGCGTTGGTTGTTGATTGATCCTAATCGCTTACCTGGACAAGAGTTCACCGACCATGCACCATTAGCCAAAAAATTGCTTTCTTGTATTCCCTTAGAGGAAGGCAATATAGTGCGCGAAAATTTCATCATGGCCAGTAGCATATACACCCTCGCCGAACATGCACAAAATACTCGGGGTTTATTATCGACCCTAGAGAAAAATCCTGCGTGGCAAGCTTTGCACCCCCCTGAAAAAATCAACTATACGGATGATTATGGCTCTACACAATTAGGCAAAGCTATTGCAGAGGGAGATTATGACGCCGTTGAAAGAGCACTGGTGGCAGGAGCCAATATCTCTCAAGAACATCAAAAAACACCAGCACTGCATTGGGTGAGCCTGCATCATGACAAAAAGATTACGCAACTTATAGAACAATCTCAAATTTTTGAGGAACTTTATGCCGAAGTGCGAGAGTATCAGGCCTATTTAATACAAAAATATTCGCTGACGGAAAAAAACATCAATACCCTAGCAACACTTTCAAAAGAGGCACTGAACAAACGCCCTTTGGCGGAGCAAAAATTTAAAGCCACCATCGATCTCTTAAATACAAAACAAAATACTTCCTTTAAAAGTCGAATAGGTGATTTAGAAAAAGTACTAAAAAAACATAGAAAAACGCTTTCTCAGTATCAAGATAGTAAAGGATTTTTTAACACTATCCTGAAAATTTTTGAAATTGTCGCCATCAATTTAGGTTTGTTTAAAACCGAAGGTCAGGCATTAACACAAAATTTAGATACGCATGCAAAATTTTTTAAGTCGAATAAACCACGTTCATCTCATCCATTCACTATAAAATATATACCGAAAACATAGCTCGGACGGCACGCGGCATTTTTTAGTGAAGCTCATTTTTTACGTGACAGTCGCCAACTCAAAATATTCATACCCCCTAAAATTTTCTGCCATACTGGATAGCGTTTGCGTAATAATACCGCCAATAATATTAATAACAGCCAAAGAAGAATGACGACCCCTAAAATAAATAAACAAATATTCACGACTTGTTTCCCATTGGGCATATATTCAGCGCTTGCTGCGCCCACTAAGACTCCGGGAAAAATATACAGTGCCGACCAACCTATAGCCGATAACACATTTGCCACAAAAAAGCGGCCTTTGGGCATTCTCATCATCCCCGCCGTAATCGGTGTAATAGCACGTAGCGGACCTAAAAAACGCCCCATACACACGCTCAAGCCGCCATATTTCTCAAAAAACTGCCGGCCATAGAGTAACCACTGCGGATTTCTAGAAAAAGGCCACATATTCACGATGCTATCACGAAAATAATAGCCTAAAAAATAACTACTTGCATCTCCAGTAATTGCGCCTAAGGTTGATGCCAAAAAAATCAAATCGATACGCAAGACCCCTGAACCGGCTAAAACCCCTAAAGCCGCAATGATGGTACTCCCAGGAATCAATGCACCTAAAATAACAAACGACTCTGAAGACGCTATCCAAAACGTAAAAAACGCGGTCCAATGTGGATGTTGATGCATCCAATGAAGGAATGGCTGTAAATAAGCCATTCCTTCATTGACGAAGCCATTAAGCATTTTTTACTCCAGTTCCAAAATGCACTTGAAATTGTTGCTTCAGCTGCTCTACCACTTTCTCCATGGTCACCGCTGCCCCAATATCCACCATATTGACCATCTCTAATTGCGCATAACCACAAGGATTAATATAACTAAACGGCGTTAGATCCATATCGACATTCAAAGCAAAACCATGATAGGTGCAACCTTTTTTAACGCGCAAACCAATAGACGCAATTTTTCTATCGCCCACATACACCCCTGGCGCACCCAATTTTGTTTGCGCAGCGATTCCAAAATGCTGCAATGTCGTGATAAGTAGTCGTTCAAGCGTGCATACCAAGGTGCGAATACCTATTTTTAAACGTGTGAGGTCTAATAAGACATAGCCCACTAATTGTCCGGGGCCATGATAGGTCACTTGCCCACCACGATCACTTTGAACAACAGGTATATCACTGGATTGTAAAATATGCTCCGGCTTTCCGGCTTGTCCTTGCGTAAACACTGGGGGGTGCTCCAGTAACCATAAACGGTCATCAGTATGCGCATCCCGCGTTTCTGTAAATTGTCGCATCGCATCCCAGGTTTCAATGTACGACCGCAATCCTAAATGCTCAATGTAAAGCATCAAAGCACCATACGAACATCGGGATGACTCGTTAAATCTTTATACAAATTATCGAGTGTTTCTTGTTCCGCGACATCTAATGTAACACTCACACTGACGTAATTTCCTTCTTTACTCATGGTATATTTAAATGCCGATTTAGGCGTCTTTGGAAAAAATTTCAGAGTAATCTGTCGCACATCATTCACAAAATGATCGGTTTGTTTTCCCACTATTTTAAGTGGAAAAACACAAGGAAAGGTGAGTAGTTTTTTCTCCATGCTAGCCAAACCAACGGATAAAGGTAAGCTTCATGCTGTCTTTCATGCGTGTAAACACGCCACCTTTATTGATAGGTTGTAAAGCTTGTAAGGGATAGCGCGCAAGCACTTTTTGATCATAGATAAGGCGAATCTGACCAACTACCTCTCCTTGTTGAATAGGCGCTTGCAATGTTTTAGAGACTTCTGTTTCAACTTGCAGATGTGCATATTGTCCTTTAGGTACGGTAGCATACACTGCCTGGGTGACGCCGGCAGCTACAGTAATACTTTCCCCTTTATAGACAGGCAAGGTTTTTATCGTTTGATTGGCTTTAAACATCTGATGCGTTTCATAAAAACGGAAGCCATAATTTAAGAGTTTTTGGCTGTCATCCGCACGCATTGCATCCGTTGGCTCACCTAACACAACCGCCAATAAACGCATATTATCTTGTTTAGCAGAAGACACTAAACAGAATCCAGCATCATCCGTATGCCCTGTTTTCAGTCCATCAACAGAAGCATCTCTCCATAACAAACGATTGCGATTTGGCTGTCGAATATCGTTAAATTTAAACCACTTTTGCTGATACCAAGGATAATATTGTGGAAAATTAAGAATTAATGCACGACCAAGAATGGCCAAGTCTTTTGCCGTGGTTTGTAATTTTTCATTGGGTAGGCCTGTACTGTCTGTGAAATAACTATGCTGCATTCCTAAGGCTTTTGCTTGATCATTCATGATTTGCGAAAAACCAGGTTCACTTCCGCCTAAATGCTCCGCCATGGCAATGCAAGCATCGTTTCCGGAATCCACAATAATTCCTTTCACCAAATCTTCGATGCTGACCATTTGTCCTTCTTTGACAAACATTCTAGAGCCTTCTGCTTGCCATGCATCTTTACTGATACGGACCAAATCACTGAGGTGAATTTGGTTATGCGCCAATGCATTAGAAATGACGTATAAAGTCATCATTTTGGTAAGACTAGCTGGAGGTGCCGATACTTCACTATTTTTATCCGCTAATACCTTGCCGCTTTGCACATCGATCAGGATATATTCTTTCGCATTTATGGCTGGAGGTGCCGGAATCACTATAGGTCTATTCTGAAGTTGTGCCGAAGGAGCTTGATTAATTAGGGTTTCTTCAGCGTACAAGGAGAAAGACCCCATTTGCCCGCACAATATAAGCGCAATTAGCTTTAAACGTGTATTCATTGTCGTTATCCTTAAAACATTAAAACGGTCTATTCAAATTCATTGCGTAAATGTTATCACAGGGATTCAGGATATGAAATGAGAGTATCTATATTTACTAGACTCACTCCTATATTCTCAGATAGAATGGCCACACTTAAGTAGTCGCATTTGGTTTGAAAAACATGATGAAATTTCGGTCTCTCTTTACGAGCGCTTTATTGGTAGCCACTCTTTCTTCTTGCTCTCTGTTCAATCAAGAGGAAGATAAAAATCCCTTTGAAGGGGTCAAAGCCAAGCCTTTGTACGATCAAGCCCAACAAGCACTTTCAAAAGGCGAATACGACAGTGCGGCTAAACGTTTTGAAGCCTTAGATGCCATGTATCCTTTCAGTAAATACGCGGAGCCTGCCGATTTATCCTTAATTTATGCCTATTACCAAAATGAAGAGTACCCCTCTGCCGCCGCAGCCGCAGAACGCTACATCCATCTTTACCCCAGCGCCGCCCATGTAGATTATGCTTACTATATGAGAGGACTCGCCAACTTCCAACAAAATCGCGTTATTCTGGCTAAAGTCTTGCCATTAAATGAATCTTGGCGAGATCCAGGAACCCAGTTTGAGTCCTATACAAACTTCGGAGAACTCTTACAGCGCTATCCTCACAGCTATTATTATAACAATGCGCTACAACGGATGGTTTATTTACGTAATATGTTTGCCCAACACGAATGGAATATTGCAAACTATTATTTTGACCGAAAACGCTACGTAGCTGCCGCGGAAAGAGCGCAATATCTCATCAAAAACTATCCGCAAGCACCTGTTGTACAATATGCATTGATACTGCTCTACAAGAGCGATAAAGCCTTGGGGCTTGCCAGTGCAATGCAAGATATACAATCAGTCTATGCAGCAACCTATCATCAAGATATTACAACGGCATCGATTCCCAGTACGATAGAATGGTAAAGGAGATTTGAGTGATCAGTATAGCAGCATGTTTAAAAGGTGAAGTCGCTACGCAAAGTAAGGTAACACTTTCCGGATGGGTAAAAACTCGACGAGACTCAAAATCCAGTCTCTCTTTTATTCATTTACAAGATGGCTCTTGCTTTAACCCAATTCAAATTATCGCGACCGATGCACTCTCTAATTATCATACTGAGGTCACAAAACTCACCGCTGGATGCGCCCTAACCGTTGAGGGCACCCTTGTCCCTTCACTGGGAAAAGGCCAAGATTTTGAAATACACGCCGACAACATCCAAGTCGTTGGCTGGGTCCAAAACCCAGATACTTACCCTATTCAAGCAAAACGACACACGCTAGAATATCTGCGTGAGGTCGCCCATCTGCGCGTCCGTACCAATACCATCGCTGCAGTTTCTCGAGTGCGACACACCCTTGCACTCGCCATCCATGATTTCCTCGATCGCCAAGGATTTTATTGGATACATACACCGCTTATCACCAGCAGTGACTGTGAAGGCGCTGGCGAGATGTTCCGCGTCAGCACCCTAGATCTTGCCAATGTACCACGCACGCCTGACGGAAAAATCGATTTTACACAAGATTTTTTCGGCCGAGAAACCTTTCTCACGGTGTCAGGGCAACTTAACGTAGAAGCTTATGCGCTTGCACTCTCTAAAGTATATACTTTTGGTCCTACCTTTCGCGCAGAAAACTCAAACACCAGCCGTCATCTTGCCGAGTTTTGGATGTTAGAACCCGAAATGGCCTTTGCAGGCCTTGAAGATATTGCACAATTGAGTGAGTCACTACTCAAACATCTGATTCATGCCGTCCTAGAAAAACGTGCCGATGATATGGCTTTTTTTGATCAACATATTGCGCCTGGATGCATTGAAAAACTACAATTACTCAGCAATCATGAGTTTGCTCGTCTAGAATATACGGAAGCAATAAACATTTTACAAAGCGCCAAGCAAAGCTTTGAATACCCTGTACACTGGGGTATCGATCTACAATCTGAACATGAACGCTATCTTGCTGAAGTGTACTGCAAAAAACCGGTCATTGTGACGAATTATCCGAAAGACATCAAAAGTTTTTATATGCGTTTAAACGATGATGGCAAAACGGTCGCTAATATGGATGTACTTGCTCCTGGTATAGGAGAAATTATTGGTGGTAGCGCGCGCGAAGATCGCTTGGAGCTTCTAGAGTCTCGTATGCTTGCCAGCGGCATGGACGCAAACGTATACCAATGGTATCTCGATTTGCGCCGCTATGGCAGCGCTCCCCATGCCGGCTTTGGCTTAGGATTTGAACGACTCATCAGTTATATTACTGGACTCAGCAACATCCGTGATGTCATTCCATTTCCGCGCACTCCAGGAAATTGTAACTACTGACGACTACCTATTTCATTACCAACCAGGGCTCCTGCACCAGCACCGATCGCGGAACCCCAGCCTGATCCACCAGAGACTGCGTATCCTATACCAGCACCCGCGGCTGCACCTGTAGCCGTACCTACTTGCGTAGAAGTACACGCGCTTAACAATAATACTAAAGCAGCCATTGTGGCTCGTATTGTTCCTTTCATTATGGATCTCCTCAATAATTATCTTATCTACCTCAAAGTGTAACCCATAAGATCTAAATAGCAAATATTTGCACACAAATTCTACTGCGGAATGTGGGTTTTACTTAAAATACGCACGATTTATCCGAGCCGCGACCGTGAGGGAGCTCGGATAAATCGTGCTAATTTTAATCATGGTATGCATTTGCCCTGGCTTTCTGGTCAGGAGACTTGTGTATTACGCTTAACATCCGTAATATACTGAAGTTACCTTGATAAAGGATGATACGCATGTTTCATGGCAGTATAGTAGCGCTAGTGACCCCTTTCAAAAATGACAAAGTCGATGTTGAGGCATTACGTGCTCTCGTTGAGTTCCATATAGAATCAGGAACCCACGCCATCGTGGTTGCAGGAACCACCGGAGAAGCTGGCACCCTCAGCTTTGACGAAAAACGCCAAATTATCCACCATACCATTGAGCAAGCGAAAGAACGCTTACCTATCATTGCCGGCACTGCCTCCAATAGCACTAAAACATGTATTGCACTCACTCAAGTTGCTATGGAAGAAGGCGCACACGCTGTACTCATCATGACCCCCGCTTATATTCGACCAACACAAGAGGGTTTATACCAACATTACAGCCACATTGCGGAAGCCGTTGCTATCCCGATCATTTTGTATAATGTCCCCGCACGTACCGCCTGTGATTTATTACCAGAAACCGTTGCACGACTCGCAAAGCGTCCGAATATTATTGGCATCAAAGAAGCCACTGGTCAAATGACCCGCTTACAACAAATTTTACGTCAAACCGATCATAGCCTTGATGTGTACAGTGGAGATGACTTAAGCGCAGCGCAATGGTTGCTGGCTGGCGCAAAAGGCGTTATTTCTGTCACCGCAAACGTGGCCCCGAGAGATATGGCTAAACTCTGTGATGCAGGCATCGATACCGACCAAACCCTTTGTATGCGGATCCATGAAAAACTCATGCCCCTACATCAACAATTATTTACTGAGTCAAATCCCATTCCAACAAAATGGGCACTTGCTCGTATGGGTCTGATTGGCCCAGATCTTCGACTGCCACTCACGCCTCTCAGTGAGGCACACCACCAATCTTTAGAAGACACCCTTATTCATTTAAACTTATTACCGGAAGCCCCATAGGAGTTGCTGTGAAAACTACACTTGTTGGATTATTTTGTTGTCTCTTATGTACTGCATGTACGTCTCCGTATGCGACTAACGCTGAAAAAGAATATCTCAAAAGCCGTAATGGTGTGCCTTTATCGGTTCCCAAACCTTTATCCGATTTTCAGATTACGCACGGATATGACTTACCAACGCCGAAAAATGAGCCCGCAATTTCTATCTCACCACCCACAGAGGGGACACGATGACTCTCGGAGAACAAGAGCTTATTGTTATTAAACAACTTTCTTCCCGTTTAATAGAAGCGCAGAGAAAAATTCGTATTTTAGATAGCATCAAATGGGATCACACCATTGAAAACGATTTTTTCAAAAAAAACGCACAAAGCTTGCCGATTGTTGACAAAGACTATTATAAAACTCGCCCTTTACCCTTCAAACCCAAAGAGAAAAAAGAAGAATTTCGTGGGATTTTACGCGATGCACAAAATACATTAGGACAATACTCACACACTACCCGGCTGATTAAGCGACAGTGCGAGGAATATATCAAAGCCATTAACATGCTTTCCGCGCGGGGAACCCCTCGATTTTGCGAGCTTTCTAATGAACTCTTTGGAAGTCCAGATGACGCATTTTATGCCAATGGCCCGCGTTTATCTAATTTAGGGATCCAAGCATTTAATGTACTTTCTGCACTAGACATACAATTACAATCCGATACCGATGTCAAAAAATATACGCCCAATGAAGCACAAGCTATTTTACACGAACGCCTTAGCCACTTTTTTAATAAAGATCCGGGGCGAGTTACGGTCATGGTCAGTGATGGAATGGTCGCAGACGCCTCTGCTGGGGCAGATACCATTAGACTCAATGAAAGCGCCATGTTTAGCGATCGAGACATTCGCTATCTAGAAGTACACGAGGGCTGGGTACACGTGGGCACCACCTTAAATGGCGCCGCACAACCTTACTGTTCTTTTTTATCAAAGGGCTCCCCTTCCTGTAGCGTATTACAAGAAGGGCTCGCGGTTATTACCGAAGTTGTCACCTTTTCATCCTACCCTGGCCGTATGCGTCGCATCACCAATCGCGTGGTTGCGCTAGATAAAATCAGGGAAGGCGCAAACTTTTTAGATATTTACCAATATTTTTTAGAATGTGGCAGCGAAGAAAAACAAAGCTACAAAGATACCGTTCGTCTATTTCGAGGTAGCGTTCCCGATGGCGGCGCCTTTACCAAAGATATTTCTTATGCCAAGGGATTTATCTTAGTATACAATTTCATTCGTTTTGCCATTAGCCAGCATCGCATTGATGTCATCCCGCTGCTGTTTAGCGGTAAACTCGTACTCGACGATCTACCTTTGCTTATTTCTATGCGTGATGAAGGTTTATTACTGCCTCCTATTTATTTACCGCCTCCCTTCCAAGATCTCGCGGCGCTGAGCACCTGGATGAGTTTTTCGCTCATTTTCAATAAATTCGATTTAAGTGCGGTCATTAAAGATTTTGGATTTTTATTGGGGTCTTAAAGGTTCGGGACGACAGATGTGGGCGTACAACACGAGTTACTTTTGAAAGCTGTTCTGGATCCCATCTATAGGTTCAACACTTGATATCCCGTAGAGTTCATTCGTTTTATTTTAAACCCCGAGAACAACGCACGTCGAGCTGGTTGTACTTATTGTTGTTCTGATTGCTGCCACCACCGGAGGCGAAATTCTGGTTCCACGCGAGGTGAGGTGGATTGCCAGAATTCTCGGTAGAACTCCAGTAGTTGCCTGCAATTCACCGGTGTTTTGAATCATGCAAGGCTCCTTGCATGAGTGCAACTATACTACCTTGCTAAACTCCTTCGTATACTCAAAAATCCGTAAAATTAATTGATAGGTATCGCGGTAAACGGGTAGTTCTGTGTACAGCGCCATCACTTACATCCTAAAAATTACGTCGACCCGCTTCGCGGGTTCTATGCCAAGCAAG
>JAUYSE010000063.1 GCA_030696465.1 Legionellaceae bacterium | reverse complement strand
TTTTTTCCTCCAAAAGAAATTTCAACTACTATGATGCAGGCGTATTATCAAGCGCATAAAGGTGATTTTATTACCCCACAAAAAATAACAATTGCTTATGTGCGATTGAATATAGAAGACATTAAAAAGAATGTTAATGTTTCTGAAGAAGATATGCAGCAATACTACGAAGATAACCAAAATAATTTTAAGACTCCTGCTGCATGGCATGTACAACATATTTTAGTATCTTTGTCTGATGAAGCAGCGACAAAAGCAAAAGCTTGGGAGCTCTATCATCAGTTAGAAAAAAATCCAGACCAATTTACGGCATTTGTTAAACAATACTCAAACGATAAATTTTCAGATAGTGATACAGGTGAATTACCGTGGTTCCATGCGGGGCAAACCTCGTTTGATAAAGCATTAATGAATTTCACTAAAATTAATAGCATTTCTATCCCTGTTCCTACCAGTCAGGGATATGAGATTTTTAAATTAATTGCGTATAAACCTACGGTTATTCAGCCATTTGCTAAAGTAAAAGAAATTATTCATACGCAACTTCAAGCAGAAAAAGCGCAATCAGAGTATACACAAGCGCTCGATCATTTGACGGATCTAAGCTATCAATCGCCGGATACTTTAAAGCCTGTTTCAGAAACCTTGCATTTAGCGATTCAAAAAACAGCACCCTTTACACAACAGGCTCCATTTCCTGCTGGTGTTACTGCAGAGATGGCCAAAGCAGCTTTTGAAAAAGACGTCTTGACCTCCGGAAACAACAGTGAACCTATTCAGGTTGGGAATGACAGTATTGTTGTGTTGCGTGTTATACATCATGAAGCATCTCAACAACAATCCTTCGCAGAGGTGGAAACCGCTATACGCGCTATCCTCGAGAAAAATCAATCCAAGGAAGCATTACAGCAATGGACAGATCAGTGGTTGCATCAACCTTCATTGCTTGCGGAGCTTAATGCGCACCCACTCGATTGGAAGAGTATCTCTGCGAGTACGCTCGATGGAGAAGAAGCATTAAGCACTATCCATAAAAAAGCATTTAGTTTATCTACAAAACAGCCTTGGGGCGCTGTTTTGTTAGAGAATGGTGATTATGGTTTAATTTCTTTAAAAGAAATCCATTTAGCGCGCTGGGATGCGTTAGATGAGGAGCAAAAAAGCAATTTCAAACAACAATTAGAGTCAAACGATGGCATCGTTCTTTACGAGCTATTTATTAAAAATGTAATGGCGAATGCAGATATTCAAAAAAAATAGTATATTGGAGGTAACATATGGTACTTCACGAGATAAAAAAAGGCTTAACATTTGACGACGTATTATTGGTTCCGAGACACTCTACCATTTTACCCAAAGAAACTGAGTTAGGCTGTAGACTTACACAACATATTTCATTAAATATTCCCCTTGTTTCTGCTGCTATGGATACCGTTACAGAAGCCCGATTAGCCATTGCTATTGCGCAAGAAGGTGGAATTGGCATTATTCACAAGAATATGTCTATTTTGCAACAGGCAGAACAAGTACGTTTAGTCAAAAAATTTGAAAGTGGGATGGTAAAAGATCCTATATTTGTTGCGCCGACCATGACGGTGGCTGATTTAATGAAATTAATGGCAAAATATCATTTTTCTGGGGTTCCAGTCGTTGATGGCAATGATTTAATCGGTATTGTGACCAGCAGAGATATTCGCTTTCAAACCAATCTTTCTTTACCAGTGTCAGACGTGATGACAGAAAAGAAACGTCTAGTGACGGTCAAAGAAGGAACCGACAGAGACACCATACAAGCATTATTACATAAACATCGTATTGAAAAATTACTGGTCGTCAATGATGCCTTTGAATTGCGTGGTTTAATTACCGTAAAAGATATTCAAAAAGCGAAAGAAAATCCTTTTGCCTGCAAAGATAATGCAGGACAATTGCGTGTTGGTGCGGCCGTCAGTATTGGTGATGGCAATGATGAGCGTATCGAAGCTTTAGTAAATGCTGGAGTCGATGTGTTGGTGGTTGATACCGCACATGGTCATTCTGAGCGTGTACTAGAAAAAGTGCGTTATGTTAAGCAAACATATCCTAAAGTCAATGTGATTGCGGGGAACATTGTTACGCGTGAAGCAGCCCTTGATCTTGCTTACGCGGGTGCCGATGCGGTCAAAGTGGGTATCGGACCTGGCTCTATTTGTACCACTCGCGTGGTTACCGGGGTTGGCGTGCCACAGATTACCGCAATAGATAATGTTGCGAATGGTTTACAGGGTAGTATTCCGGTGATTGCCGATGGAGGTATTCGTTTTTCAGGTGATATTTGTAAAGCCATTGCGGCTGGTGCAGATACGGTAATGATAGGCTCTTTGTTCGCGGGAACCGAAGAATCTCCTGGAGAAATAGAATTACAACATGGACAGACCTATAAATCATATAGAGGAATGGGATCACTCGGAGCCATGGCAGCCGTACATGGTTCTGGAGACCGCTATTTTCAAGAAGAAAATGCGGCTGTTTTAGATAAGCTCGTGCCAGAAGGCATTGAAGGTAGGGTCCCTTATAAAGGCCCTGTGCAAACGATTATTCAACAAATGCTCGGCGGGATTCGATCCTGTATGGGATATTTAGGCGTTAAAACCATTGCTGAACTTCAAAAAAATGCAGAATTTATTCAAATAACGTCCGCTGGCGTCCGCGAATCTCATGTGCATGATGTAAGAATCACCAAACAAGCGCCTAATTATCAGGTTTCAGAAGACATGCTTTCATAGTGATATTTTTTTATGCATACACCTATTTTAATTATTGATTATGGTTCTCAGTATACCTCGCTTATTGCAAGACGTATTCGTATGTTGGGCGTCTATTGTGAAATTCATCCAAGCAATATATCGTTTGATTTTTTTAAGCAATTTAATCCCTGTGGCGTTATTTTATCTGGTGGACCCAGTAGTGTACTAGAAGAAAACCCTCGTGTTATTCCTGAATGGTTGTTTGAGTCACAAATCCCCTTATTGGGTGTTTGTTATGGCATGCAAGCCATGGCGCAGCAATTAGGCGGCAAAGTGATTCGTGGAGTGGCGGGCGAATATGGTCATGCGGATCTGCATCGTACTTCTACGATGGATGCTTTATTTGCAGGGATTTTGCAGCCAGGGCAACAAAGTATCCCGGTATGGATGAGCCATGGGGATCAAGTGCAGGAATTGCCTCCAGGGTTTGAAAAAATAGCCTACACCGATCACACGACCGTTGCTGCCATGGCGCATGAAAGCAAACCTTGGTATGGCTTACAATTTCATCCAGAGGTCAATCATACGCCTTCTGGATTAAAAATATTGGAACAATTTGTCTTGTCTATCTGTCAGGCACAGCGAACCTGGCGTACCGATGCGGTATTAGAGAATTTAGTAGAAGAAATTCGTCGTACCGTCGGCAAAGATAAAGTACTGCTTGCCCT
>JAUYSE010000066.1 GCA_030696465.1 Legionellaceae bacterium | reverse complement strand
AATAGCCTTGAATGCGGTTGTATCCAAACTTAAGTCCCGGGAGATCATAGCGCGTTTTTTCTTCGGCTTCGAGGGTATCTAGTTCTTGTTGAGCATGGTGTTGATAGGTTCTTAACGTATCTAGTTCCGTATCAAAACCTGCCGCAATCACCCCTTCATCGCGCAATAGTAATGGTGGATTTTCAACCAAGGCTTGTTCGAGTAAAGGTAAACAAGTTATATCTTGTTGACAGTGTTGATAAATCTGCGTCAGCAAGGGGGTGTGTAAGTCTTTACATAAAGCCAGAATAGAGGGAATTTCTTGTAAAGTACAGCGTAATTCCGCTAACTCCCTGGGACGGACGGAACGTAAGGCAATACGAGAAGCGATGCGTTCAATATCACAGAGCGTGTCACAGTGTTTATGGAGCTCAGAGAGTTGTGGATGCTCAAGCAGTTCTTGCAGCGCATCTTGTCGTTGTTGTAATTCCGGAATATTACGTAAAGGTTTTCCTAACCAACGTTTAAGGAGTCGGGCGCCCATGGGGGTTTTGGTGTCATCGATCACGGAGAGCAAGGTGTTTTCTCGAGTCCCTTGGTAATTTATAAGAATTTCAAGATGTTTTTGAGTGTTGGCATCTATTGTTAAAATGTCTTGATTGTTTTCAATCTGCACTTGCGTAAGATGAGGTAAGGTTTGACGTTGGGTTGCTTGTAGATAGGATAGTAGACACGCTGCTGCAGGCACACAATGTTCATGCGTAGGGGGTACAATGGCCTGTAAATGAGAGACGGAAAATTGTTTTTGTAAGAGTTCTACACCACGTGAGGGTTCAAAATCCCAGTTAGGTCGAGGTTTACTCGAGTAAGATTGTAGTAATTCAGCAAGGTCAGCACTTTCTGCATAGAGAATTTCTGCTGCTTGTAAACGCATTAAAGTGGCTTGTACTTCTTCCCAAGAATCTGCATGCTGTAAAAATAGTTGTCCAGCACTGAGATTAATCCAGGCTAAACCAAAGATTTTTGCATGTCGATGGATGGCGAGTAATAAATTATCTTCGCGAGCCTCTAATAGAAAATGGTCGGTAACGGTTCCCGGGGTCAAAATACGAGATACTTCGCGTTTGAGTAGACCTTTAGTGGTACTTGGATCGCCCACTTGTTCACAAATCACAATGGACTCGCCTTTTTTTAAAAGACGCGCCAAGTAATTGTCTGCGGCATGATAGGGGATACCGGCCATAGGGATAGGGGTTCCTGCAGACTGACCGCGGTGCGTGAGGGTGAGATTGAGAAGTTTAGCCGCCCTATGCGCGTCGTCATAAAAAAGCTCGTAGAAATCGCCCATGCGATAAAATACTAATAGATCCGGATGTTCCGCTTTAATTTGTAAGTATTGTTGCATCATGGGTGTATGTTCTTGCATAATTTTCAGGTACTATAGATAAGGAAAGAGAGGTGTATTGTAACGGAAAAGATCAATTTCGTAAAAATAACAAATCTTTTTAAACTTTTTTTATGGAAGCTATTCACTTCAGTCTATTTTTTGCTAGACTAGGAGTGGGTTTAAACCGCAATTTATTGGAGAAAAAAGAATGAAACGTGCGCTTATGCTTGTTCTTGCTACAACATTAACAGCTTCTATGCTGACTGCTTGTGGTGAAAACGCAGAAAAGAAAATGGAATCAGCCGCAACTTCTGCAGAAGAATCTGCAAAATCAGCAGTAGATCACCCAAAGGCAGAAGATACTAACACAAATGATACCGAAGTAAAGGCTATGCCAGAAGAAAAAGCAGCTGAGCCAGCTGAACCAGCTCAACCAGCAGAGTAAGTGATTATTTAAAAAAACCCGCAAATATTTGCGGGTTTTTTTTGCTATGTAACTGTCCAATCTGAAAAACAGGAAGTCTGGGCAGTAGTATTGTTGTAACGCAAGGGGTAACAAATGGAAGACAATAAATCAAAAGCACTAAGTGCAGCACTACAGCAAATCGAACGTCAATTTGGAAAAGGCTCGGTTATTCGCATGGGTGATAGTACCGTTCCCCGTGATATTGAGAGTATTCCTACGGGCTCTTTAGGCTTAGATATTGCATTGGGTATTGGTGGTTTACCAAAAGGGCGGATTGTCGAGATATACGGGCCCGAGTCTTCAGGAAAAACAACTTTAGCGTTACAAGTTATTGCGGAAGCGCAGAAAAAAGGCGGTAAAGCTGCATTCATCGATGCAGAGCATGCCTTAGATATCCTTTATGCCGAAAAATTAGGGGTTCAAATAGACGATTTATTCGTTTCTCAACCAGATACTGGCGAACAAGCACTAGAAATTACCGATATGCTAGTACGCTCAGCAGCGCTGGATGTTGTCGTCATCGACTCAGTTGCCGCCTTAACCCCAAGAGCAGAGATTGAAGGAGAAATGGGTGATACCCATGTTGGATTACAAGCCAGATTGATGTCTCAAGCATTACGTAAATTGACAGCGAATATTAAACGGTCCAATACACTGGTTATTTTTATCAATCAAATTCGGATGAAAATAGGGGTGATGTTTGGTAACCCTGAGACCACAACCGGTGGTAATGCTTTAAAATTTTATGCCTCTGTTCGTTTAGATATTCGTCGCACAGGTGCTTTAAAAAGAGGCGAAGATATCATTGGCAATGAAACCCGCGTTAAAGTGGTTAAAAATAAATTAGCGCCTCCTTTTAAAATAACCGATTTTGATATTTATTATAATGAAGGCATATGCCGCACCAGTGAAATTTTGATACTAGGCGCGCAGTTTGGTTTTATTGAAAAATCAGGTGCTTGGTATAGTTACCAGCAAGAAAAAATTGGTCAAGGTAAAGAAAACGCTCGTCAATATTTGAAAGAGCGTCCTGCACTGATGCAAACCTTAGAAGCACAAATTCGTGCGCATGCCTTGCATTTGAGTCAAGGAACCACTGCAGCAGTAGAACCTAAACTGCAAGCAGAAGAGGAATTCGCAGAGTAATATGGCCCTCTTTGCTACGAAGTGAGTAGTTATACTCACAGCAATTGGATTTTCGGCTAGACGTCCGTGAACGAGCCGAGGGAGTGTACTTGTGGTCCATGACCGATGGCGAGCGAACGGACAACAACGCCGAAAATTCAAGTGCGAAGAGTATATTATGAATAAAACATATGCCGCTGTTGTGCGTTTATTAGCCCGGCGGGAATATGCAGTACAAGAATTACGGACAAAACTGTTACAAAAAGGACATGAGCCTACAGAAATAGAAGCAGCATTGACGCGTTGTATTCAAGCAGGATATCAAAGTGATCAACGTTATGCGGAGCAGTTATGCCGTGCGCGTTTTATGCAGGGCTATGGGCCTTTACGTGTAGTACAAGAGTTACATTATCAAGGTGTTTCTCCAGAAGTAGTACAAACGGTATTAGCGTCCGATACGTGGGATTGGGTCTCACAAGCAAGAATCGTTTGTGAGCGAAAATCTAAAAAAGATAGTTTTTTACAGCGTCGTTTGTTGTGGCAGCGGGGCTTCCCAGCGCAGATGATTGATGCAGCCTTGAAGAGTGAAGAAACAATATGAACAGCGCAGAAATTCGAAAAGCATTTGTAAAATATTTTACGCAAAGAGGGCATACGGCAATCCCAGGGAGTTCCTTGATTCCAGGGCAAGATCCTAGTCTGTTATTTACCAATGCAGGTATGGTGCAATTTAAAGATGTTTTTTTAGGGCGAGTAGCCGCACCCGAAGCCCCAGCAGTTACCGTACAACCGTGTTTGCGTGCAGGTGGTAAACATAATGATTTAGAAAATGTAGGTTATACTGCGCGACATCATACCCTCTTTGAAATGCTCGGTAATTTCAGCTTTGGTCAATACTTTAAGCGAGAAGCGATAGCCTATGCCTGGGAGTTTTTAACCCAGGTATTGCATTTGCCTGAAAATCGTTTGTGGGTCACGGTCTATGAGTCAGATGATGAGACGGCTAATATTTGGTTACACGAGATGAAAGTATCTCCCGATCGTTTTTCGCGTTGTGGCGCTGCAGATAATTTTTGGGCCATGGGCGAGACGGGTCCTTGCGGCCCTTGCACCGAAATTTTTTATGATCATGGACCCAGTGTTGCGGGTGGTCCGCCGGGCAGTCCTGATGCAGATGGTGATCGCTATACCGAGATCTGGAATCTCGTATTTATGCAATATAATCGCGATGCGGCTGGAGTATTGCATCCCTTGCCTAAACCGGCGGTAGATACCGGCATGGGTTTAGAGCGGATCGCAGCAGTGATGCAAGGCGTTCATTCTAATTATGATATTGATATTTTTCAGCATCTGATTGCCGCCATTCGTGGTCTAGAGCCGAGTCTTAAAAAAGCGAAAACAGAAAACCGCACCTCTCAGCAAGCGATTGCGGACCATATGCGTTCGATTACTTTTTTGATGGCGGAAGGGGTGGTTCCCAGCAATGAAGGACGGGGTTATGTATTGCGTCGTATTTTGCGTCGTGCGGTGCGCCATGGGAATCAACTAGGATTATCTTCTCCGTTTTTGGCACGGTTGTTTCCTGCCATGTTGGATGTGATGGGAGAAGCGTATCCTTTATTGAAACAACAAGAAAAAACTATTTTGTACTGGATCGAACAAGAAGAACAACAATTTTCTAAAACTTTAGTGCAAGGACTTCGCATTTTACAGGAAGCGGTACGCGGTTTAAAGACCACTGTTTTTTCTGGAGAAGAGGCATTTAAGCTATACGACACCTATGGTTTTCCACTTGATTTAACCCAAGATGTATTACGAGAGCAGGGCATTTCTGTAGACGTTGATGGTTTTGAGCGATGTATGGAAGCGCAACGCGCACTCTCACAATCGAATACGGCGTTTCAAAGCCAAATGGTGGATAATATTTTTGATGGCGTCGGTTCTTCTTTTGAAGGCTATGAGCATAGCGAATATGAGAGCAAGATTTTACGTATTGTCGTTGACGGGCAAGCAGCAGTAGAGGCCAGT
>JAUYSE010000060.1 GCA_030696465.1 Legionellaceae bacterium | reverse complement strand
TTTAAAATATTTAGCGCTTCGGTCTCTTCTACCCAGAAAGAGTGCGCCTCCGAGATTATCTGCTTTTGACTCACCCCTAAGACATCCCCTTCTAATAAATCCGTGGCTCCTTTGCTATCTTCATGTAACCAAGCATTCACTAATGCAGGGATCAAAGTGGCACTTTGTTCCACAGTCACCAGTCCCACCAATCTTTTTAAAAACATCATATGCGGCTCAGAGTCTTCTAGATATGCTTTTACTCGGGCTTCATATTCCGTTATTTTTTTGTCTTGCGACTTTCCTCTACCCATTGCCTCAAGCGCATCAAATTGATCATAAACCGCTTTATCTTTAAGTAATGTTTTATATTGACCTAGTGATACTTCTGCCGGAATTTTTACCCTGCTGTTTTCAATCGCTTCGGCCCAATTACAGGCATCTATGATCATAGTCGTCGTTTGACTATATTTTTCGAAGCTGATTTGATGCACACTTTCTAAATAATCTATACTCGCTTTATTCTGTATCGCTACACGTAATAACGCTTCTCGTTCAGCGTGCCCGCCTTCGCATAACACACGCACCATCGCGGCTTGCTTATCTTCCGCAGAACGAATATCTGGGTATTTTTCATGTATAATGCCTTCTATTGTGCTCAAGTTCAGATAACGTAGATTCTCAAGCCAATAGGCATACATATCTGCAATTTTTTCTTTATCTTCTGGTTTTTCTACCAAGGAATCTATCAACCCTGACGCCTGAGCAATATCCCCGTCCATCAAACAGCTGCTCATTATAGCAGGGAGGCATTTTTGAAAAACATCACGCCTATCTGAAAAATCTTTTTGTACTGTACTCCAAAAACGTAGTGCATTTTCCAGAAAATTTTTGTCAAAGTCTCTCAACTCAGAGTGCATATGATCCACAATAGGCTCTTGAGCGCTTGCAATAAATGTATCAACATCAACACGGGCTAATGCCTCTTGATGTGTTTCTCGAAACGCCTGGATGTCTTTCAATGTCAGCGCAGGGAATTTAATTCCTTGCTCTCTTTGCATTTTTTTTAAAAATCTTGCCTCAGATAAAACCACACTCATTTGTATAAACATCTGTTGAAAATATGCATCCATTTCAACGCCTTGCTGCCTGGAATATTCCATAAACATACCCAACCGTGCCAAGGCTTCTAGTTGGCTGTCTAATTCTTGCGTTGTTTTTTTTGAGGCCAATAAAAAAGGGGCTACATTCTGAATATCTTCAGCACCCCAAGCAGGGACAGATTTTTTAGCTTGATGCAATCCTTTCCAAGCATCATCAAACTCTTTTTCAAAACCGACAAAATCTAACCATGGCATAGCGATAACTCATAAAGAATGATCTCTACGTATGAGTATAGCCCATATACAGACTATTGGGTCAGCCACTCCCGCCCAACCCCAAAACTTTACCAACAAGGCTGTTCGGATAAAAGGAAAAAGCAGTATTTTTCTTTTATCTGTTTTTTCCTTTCCCTAACCCTCTCCGCGATTAAGCTGTAGCCTTTTTTACATAATTTCTGTCGCGGCGAGGGGATCAGTTCTGTGGAAGAAATAAACAAACGGATCTACACATTAAGAGGTAAACAAAGCACTGCGTGCGTAACAGGTGTAAATAAGCATTCCCGCGCACCACAAAGCTAGAGTGGGTGACGATGAAGGGGGGTCCCCGTCCGCGCGCAGGCTGTTGCGAGCACGGCGGGGTCCGCAATCGGCAGGACCCGCCTTTCCAATCCAGAAAAAGCGGGAATTCCTTTTATATAAAGAGACAGCCCAGCATATTTTGCTACTATTTCTAACCCATTCTCACTAACAAGATCAAAAATGCGACAAAACCAATCAATAACAAAGCCAAGATACCCATCGTATAAAAACTTTGACTCATTTTTACTTTATTAAAAATATCCGGACGATTTTTTATTTGCGAATACAGCAAAAACACAATGCCTACCGCACCAATAAGTCCTAAAATTTCATATAAAGTTTGCATAAGAAATTCCTTTTAAAAATTAATATATCTCAAACGCATCTGACCACAAAGCATGGGGCGATACCCCAAAAGATAATACCTTAGCACGCAACTGGATAGCCATGTCAAATGGTCCAGCAATGACTACCTGCATCTGCGCCCAATCAATGGTCTCTACGGAATCCAACCACTCTTGCGCAGAGTCGATATAATCCGAAGATAGTCGATAAATCACTTTCAACGGTGGATGATTTTTTTCCCAAACCTGCAATGCGTCTCTCGCGTAAAAATCGACCTCATTACGCACAATCCAAACCACCACAATATTTGACATAGAGGGCTGCGTCAAAAGGGATTGTAACATCGCATGCACAGGTGCAAAACCCGTCCCTGCTGCAATACATAATACCGGTTTTTCTGGCAGTAGTTGTCCCACATGACAATGACCCAGTGGGACTCGAATAAAAAAGGATGCTCCTGAGCGCAATAGATCAAATAAGGCTTGTGTGCTTGAAACGCCCTCATTATAACGAATATGTAATACATAATAAGGCGCTTGTGGGGCATGTGCAATAGAAAAACTGACTTCATCCTCCCCAAGTAAGATTTGTAAGTACTGACCGGCTTGATACGGGACATAATGCTCTGCCTGCAAGCGCACTTCAAAAATACTATCCGCTAATGCAGTGACGCCTACACATTGTACTTCAACAAGCTGTGTCATAGAGATAATCCCAATTGATCCCAATACCCTTGTACTCGCGTTAATACATCTTCCTGCATCTCTATCGGGACACCCCAAACACGATTGCTTTCCCCTGGCCATTTGTTTGTCGCATCAAAGCCAATTTTAGAGCCTAATCCCGCTACCGGAGAGGCAAAATCTAAATAATCAATGGGCGTATTTTCTATCATGACGGTATCACGGACAGGATCCATGCGTGTCGTCATTGCCCACACTACATCCGGCCAATGTCGAGCATTCACATCCTCATCGCACACGATCACCCATTTTGTGTACATAAATTGCCTTAGGAACGACCAAACCGCCATCATAATGCGCTTTGCATGCCCTGGATATTGTTTCCGGATGGTGACTACTGCCAAACGATATGAACAGCCCTCAGGCGGTAAATAAAAATCAACAATCTCTGGAAATGCTTTCTGTAATAAAGGGATAAATACTTCATTCAAAGCCATCCCTAAAATCGCCGGCTCATCTGGAGGACGCCCAGTGTAGGTACTGTGATAAATAGGAGAGGATCGATGGGTCAAACGCTCCACCGTAAACACCGGAAACGACTCAACTTCATTATAATAGCCGGTGTGGTCACCAAAAGGCCCCTCAGGCGCCTCTACACCAGGCTCTAAATACCCCTCTAGAATAATTTCTGCGCTAGCAGGTACATGTAAATCGGAGCCTAAACAGGAAACCAAACAAGAACGCTCTCCGCGTAATAAACCCGCAAAAGCGTATTCAGATAAAGGATCGGGGATAGGAGTAACCGCGGCTAACAAAGTGGCTGGATCTGCACCCAACACTGTGACGATTGGGAAGCGTTCTTTCGGATGCGCTTTCTGAAATGCTTGATAATCTAAGGCGCCACCACGATGTGACAACCAACGCATAATTAATTTGTTTTTACCAATACATTGCTGACGGTAAATCCCCACATTTTCGCGTTTTTTTTCAGGACCTTTCGTTATTACTAAGCCCCACGTAATAAGTGGGCCCGCATCTTCTGGCCAGCAATGCTGCATAGGCAAAGAAAAGAGATCTACTTCATCCCCTTCGTACACATACTCCTGACACGGCGCATTCCGCACGTATTTCGGCGCCATCTGCAATGCTTTTTTTAATAGGGGTAATTTTTTAAAGGCATCCTGCATACCGCTCGGTGGCTCAGGCTCTTTCAATGCGGCAAGCCATTGCCCTACTTCTCGCAAAGCCGAGACAGAGGTTTGTCCCATACCCAGCGCCACACGCTCTACAGTCCCAAAAACATTCGTTAAAACAGGCATGTTTCCGGACTGCATAAATAACAGTGCAGGTCCGCCGGCTTTTAAGACTCTTTCACTCACTACCGTCATCTCCAAATAAGGAGACACCGGGTAGTGAATACGTTGTAACAAAGACTGTGATTCAAGTTGAGCAATAAAATCACGTAAATCTGTATAACGCATAATGTACTTCTCGCACTTGCGCCTAGCCGAAAACATGTCCCGTACAACGATACGGGATCCATTGCGGTGAAGATTGCGCCGATTAGTCGGAGCGCTTCATTGCCTCAAAAAATTCCGCATTGGTTTTGTGATTCTTCATACGCTCTAATAAAAATTCAATGGCATCACATTCATCCATAGATTGTATTATCTTACGTAAAATCCACATGCGTTGTAGCTCTTCAGGCGACAACAACAGATCTTCTCGACGGGTACCAGAACGATTAATATTAATCGCAGGAAACACTCGACGTTCTGAAATATTTCGACTTAAATGAAGTTCCATATTGCCAGTACCTTTAAACTCTTCATAGATAACTTCATCCATTTTAGAGCCGGTTTCAACCAAGGCGGTTGCAATAATCGTTAAACTACCACCTTCTTCAATATTACGAGCAGCACCGTACAAACGCTTAGGCCGTTGTAAAGCATGCGCATCCACGCCCCCGGTTAACACTTTACCAGAAGAAGGAATAACGGAGTTATAGGCACGCGCTAAACGCGTCATGGAATCTAATAAAATAACCACATCTTTCTTGTGCTCAACCAAACGCTTCGCTTTTTCGATGACCATTTCTGCGACTTGTACATGACGCGTCGCTGGCTCATCAAAGGTACTTGCGATCACTTCGCCTTTTACCGAGCGCATCATTTCGGTTACTTCTTCAGGACGTTCATCAATCAACAATACGATCAAATAGCACTCAGGGTGATTTCTTTCAATGGAGTGTGCCAAATTCTGTAACATCAGTGTTTTACCCGCTTTAGGAGGGGAAACAATGAGTCCTCGTTGACCACGACCGAATGGTGCAATTAAATCTACCACGCGTGCAGTCAGGTCTTCGGTGCTGCCATTACCTTGTTCCATTGTCAAACGTCTGTTCGGGAACAATGGCGTTAAGTTTTCAAATAAAATTTTACGTTTTGCACTTTCTGGTGAATCAAAATTGATCTGATCTACTTTCAACAAAGCAAAATATCGTTCACTGTCTTTTGGTGGACGAATTTTTCCGGTGACGGTATCACCTGTGCGTAAGCCAAAGCGTCGAATTTGACTAGGAGACACATAAATATCATCTGGGCCAGCAGAGTAGGAGTCATCCTGGGAACGTAAAAATCCGTACCCATCACCCAAAATTTCTAAGACACCTCCGCCAGAGATATCTTCACCTTTTAAGGAGTGGGCTTTTAAAATAGCAAAAAGAATATCTTGCTTACGCATACGCGCGGTATTTTCGATTTCCATTTCTTGGCCGATATTGACCAGCTCAGTAATGGGTAATTTTTTTAGATCGCTTAAGTTCATACGACTCACTTGGTGGGTTAATATAAAAAATAGAATTCGCCATAGAATGCTAAAAAATACTTAGAAAATGGATTAGACAGATGATTTCCATGCCTAGCACGGATTAAAGAAAAACGAACCACTTTTAGTCCATAACAACTTCCCGAAAGCCTAACACATATTTCTAAAATAATCTACTATTATTCAGCTGACCCTAAATGTGTCCGCCGAATTCCCATCGTCTCTATGCTGTGTAACACGGTGCGATGCGCCATCGCTAATATCAAAGGAATTTCCCGTAAAGGCCTTCCATGATAAATGGCATAGGCTATTAAAAAGCTATCTTGCCAAATACGGGGTTGGCGCGCGCGTGTTCGTGCACGTGCCCAAAGCGCCACCCACAAAAAATGAAACATACACTGTTGTCTTGCTGGCTCAAAAATTTCTTCTAAGACGGATGTTACTGCCTTTTCCAACGCACATACTTTGACGCCTTGAACGATAGTACAGCAACGATTCACTACAGCATCAATTTCAGGATCTTCCCAAAACCAGGAGGCCGCAAACGACTTTTGACGTATCCACGTACGAGTATTGTCTAAAGCATCTTCTATTATCGCAGGAGTGAAGGGAGTAATCCCAACCGATACTTGCTCCATCACGGCCCCTACATCCAAACTAAGTGGTCGAAAATCTAAGCCTGATGACTCTTGCAACGCGAGTAATTGCAAATCTGGAACATTATGCTGCTCCATCATCAGCGCTAGCATATGGTTTACCATTTCTTGAATATATTCTCCTGTTACCGGAGATAAGCTCACTGAACTAGAAAAACTTTGCTGATAATATTCTTTCACTTGTTCAATAGATAACCAAGGAGTCAACCATACATCTTTGATCCCTACCTTTTGCTTCAATAAAATACCACCTAAGCGACGCTTACGTCCCACAGACATTTGTACAAAAAGACCTTGTGCACCACTGCCATCTACTTCGGTCGAAAAATATTGTATTTTGGAGTCCAGCACCGGGCGTGCAAAAACCACGCCTTTTTTACGCTGAATGTGAATCCATCGCTGAAAACGAGCATGATATTCCGCACCATACCAACGCTGAATGGTTTGTAGTCGTGTCAAAGACGTAGAGCTCAAGGTCAACTGCTCAATTAAACTATCCAAAGTCTGCACTACTATGTCACGAACTTCTGCATTGGGGTGTAATAGGGTCAAGAGGGCTATATCTTCCCCTTCTGGAATACTATATAAATCGAACACAAAGTCAGCAAAAAAATCTGGCGGCATCGCATAGCTTTGTGAAAAAAAATGCTCTGCAATTTCAAACGAGGATAAGTCTGAAAGCTCTTGTATCATATCACGCATTACTTGTAGCGGATCTACAGAAGGATCTATCACTTGATCCTCATGTATATCGACTAAATATTGATAGGCCTCTTGTAATTCAGGAGTTAACACCACATGCATATCATATAAAGCATTTAATACTGGGAGCCAAAATGGTAAGCCACGTTGACCTTGCTCAATAAGATGCGTCAACTTATGCATAAAATTCTGTAATTGCTTTGCGGCGATTTTATTCCCTTCTTCCATGGCAGACTGTAATTGCGCAAGACACACATCTATCGCATAAATAGAGGCCGAATAAATAGGCTCATTGTCATCCGCTTGCTTCTCGGTCAATTGTATTAAAAACTCTAATAGTTCAGTAACCCAGCCTGGATTTTGCAAAAATGACACCGCATCCGAGAATTCAACCTCTTTATCTTCTTTAAATGCCGCAGTAACATGCTGTATCCAAAGATCCAAAGACTCAAAATGCGCGTCATTCATACTAAGCGTCCTTTAAGCAACGTGATAATGCATCCGCCATCATCGTATTAAACAACTGTGGTTTTTTTGCTACAGGTTCTGCCGGTTTTTTCTTAAACGCTGAGGTTTTTACAGGCTTATCCCGTGACGGCGCTACCGTACTTTTTTCTTTTGGGCCACGTGGGGCTGAAACCACTGGTGCACGTTCTTGCAATCTCATACTGAGCCCTATACGCCGCCGCTCCAGATTGACTTCCATCACCTTCACCTGAACCACTTCGCCTGCTTTTGCGACCGCATGCGGATCTTTCACAAAACGCTCGGCCATTTCAGAAATATGCACTAAACCATCTTGATGTACACCAACATCAACAAAAATACCAAAATTGGTCACGTTACTCACAACACCTTCTAAAAGCATGCCGACTTTTAGATCAGTGATTTCTTTTATGCCTTCTTGAAAACAGGCCGTGCGGAAAACGGGCCGCGGATCACGCCCTGGTTTTTCTAATTCGGTTAAAACATCTTTTACCGTAGACAAACCATAATGCGTATCCACAAAATGCTGCGGTTCCAAACTACGTATTTTATCAACATCACCTAAAACCATAGGTAATGTCCACTGTTTTTCACTGAGGACTCGCTCTACTAATGGATAGGCTTCGGGATGTACTGCCGACTGATCTAAAGGATTTTCTCCGCCAATAATACGTAAGAAACCTGCAGCCTGTTGAAATGCCTTATCTCCCATACGAGGGACTGAGCGCAATATCTCTCTGCTGGAGAAAGCACCGTGCGTTTCTCTATGTTGTACTAAATTCTTTGCTAAGGTTTCATTAAAGCCTGATACCCGCATCAATAAAGCAACAGAGGCCCTGTTCACATCAACCCCTACCGCATTCACACAGTCTTCGACTACCGCCTCCAAACTACGTGCCAATCTGGTTTGATTCACATCATGTTGATATTGCCCGACACCAATCGCCTTTGGATCAATCTTCACCAACTCTGCTAAAGGATCTTGCAGTCTTCGTGCAATAGAAACCGCACCACGAATGCTCACATCCAAATCGGGAAATTCATTTGCCGCCAGCTCAGAAGCAGAATACACAGAAGCACCTGCCTCACTCACTATCACTTTCGTTAAAGATAAATCCGGATATTGCTGCATCAATTCCGCAACTAAACGCTCTGTCT
>JAUYSE010000047.1 GCA_030696465.1 Legionellaceae bacterium | reverse complement strand
TGGCAATACAAGACTATCCTGAGCTTCAGCTCGCCACTTGGGAATTAGAGCGTCCAGGCCCGACCTATACCCTCGACACCCTGCATTTTTTACGCGCCGAGGTGTATCCCTTGCCGACACCGCTCACCATTATTATGGGTGCCGACACCTTTCTGCAACTTCCTACTTGGCATGACTGGTCTCATTTGATTCAGTTGGCGCATTTTTTAGTGATATATCGAGAAACCTCCTTAGCTTTTCCCCTTGTTTTACGCGAACTCTTAATCAAACACGAAACGCGCGATCCTAGCGAACTCTTGCAACAATCGCATGGCCGTATATATTGTACGCACGCAGGTGATTATCCTATTGCCTCACGAAATATTCGTCAAACTATTCAACAAGGGGATTCTCCAGCGGAGTATTTGCCACCGAAAGTTTGGGAATACATTCAAAAAAATGGTTTGTATCGTTAATTCTCAGGCTAAAAGACTCCAAATAGGACAGGACTTCAGCAAGAAATTTCTTGTTTTTAGACAAGATATCCGGGGTATACTGAACATCAAATCGAACATCTCAATAAAAACACAACAAAATCAATTTGTTAAAATACACTAATTTCAATGAACTCTTTGGGGATGCGTATTATTTGGCTTGCTACGCTTTTTTTTAATTGGTACTCTCTCTTTATGGTCTATATGGATATAGACCTCTTGGCAGGGAGTGCCAAGTCAGGAATCCGCTTAGGGAAAAGCGAGGACAAGGATGTTGGATTTATATTGCTACATACACGGATAGGTAGAATATAAATCAAAATGGATGGCTGCGAAATTCAAAAGCCAGAGGATAGGATTCTCTGGCTTTTTCTTTTTGTCTTATATATAAATATATGTTAGTTTATAGCTACTAGTCACGATGATTATAATAAAAATGACACCTACTTCACCGCTAGATCGAAAAAAAGAAGCCTTACAATGGCTCACTGAATCCTTTCCTTCTGCTTTTTTTAAAAAAGGCCATCTCATTAAGCCTTTGAAGATTGGCATTTATGAAGATATCTTAGATTTCTACAACAGACTAGAAACACCGCCATGTAGTAAAAAAACCTTACGTGATTCCCTCAATTATTACAGCAGCTCTAGCGCCTATTTACGCGCCCACAAAGAAAACGCACCTCGCATTGATCTCTATGGTAATGAAGTCGATGTTATCACCGCAGCACAAGCAAAATATGCGTTTGAACAAGAAGAACGGCGAAAAATAAAAAAACAGAGTGAGCGATAAGTTCGGTCACTATCAAAACTCAGCACCAATGAAAACCTTTTGAATTTCAGCTGATTTTGCTTTGAGTATCCTGTTTTAAATATCCATCTTATTAAAAATAAAGGCCGGTAAATGACGGATAATCAGCATAATCAAGGCCCATTTGCTAGGCGCATAAACAAGCGACTGTCCTTTCTGGATTCCACGCACTATCCGTCGAGAAACCTCTTCTACAGAAGCTAAACGAGCACCTTGTTGCTTAAGTGTTGCGGTCATCGGGGTGTCGGTTGGTCCTGGTTTGATCAGCACCACTTTCACCGCCGTTTTGGCCAATCGATGCTGCAATCCTTGCGCATAACGCGCGACCAAGCCTTTCGCCGCACCATACACATAATTTGACTTACGCCCTCTATCCCCAGCAACAGACGCAATCATCGCGAGGGTTCCTGCATTTGCACGCTGCATATGGATGGCACACGCTTCCGCAAATAACGCGGGAGAAACCCCATTCACCAAAAGTGCTTCTTGACACAACTCTAGGTTTTCTTGGCATTGTTGTTGATTGGGAAGCGACCCATGTGCAATCAACACAATATCGACCGTATCCTGCATAAAAATCGCATCGACCAAAGATTTAATTTTTGTTGGACTTAAAAAATCAACTTGCATGCTTTGGATATTTGATTTTGGGCTACGCACACGCAAATCATTCATCACTTGCTCTGTTTTTACTAAATCTCGTCCCACCAACACCACATTGACTGCCGCGTCTTGCACCCAAATACGTGCACAATGCTCTGCAATTGCGGAGGTGGCGCCAATGATGACAATGCGCTTTTTATCGTAACCTTCTCTTAGCATCGTTAATATCCCATTAATCGTCGTGAAAGTGCAGAACTCATCCCTGGATCACGAAACGATAAAAACTTCGTAAATCGCGGGTAAGCTTCTTCAAAAAAATCTCGTGACATTCGCGCATCTTTTGCTAAATAAATACGTCCACCGGCCTCTTGTACAATAGCATCTAAGCGTTCAAACAACTTCAAAGTTTTGCCCCCTTTATTGGGGAAGTCCAAGGCCAATGTCACCCCTGGCTGAGGAAAACTGAGCATCCCCATGGATTGTCGCTGACCAAAGGTTTTCAGCACCGTCAAAAAAGAGCCCTCCCCTACGCGAGAAACCTCCTGTAACATGGCTTGCACCGCTTCTTTCCCCCCTACTCTGGGGACGACACACTGATACTGATAAAAACCTTTTGGACCATACATTCTATTCCATTGCAAAAGCGCATCTAAAGGATAAAAAAATGACTGGTAATGCGCTATCGAACGTCCGGATCGCCACTTATTCAGGTTAAAATACATCGTATTGAGCGCACGTAATGAGAAACGATTGATCAACGAAATCGGAGGGACAAACGGCATTGTTATAGCTCGGTTTTTTGGTTCAAGATTCGAGCCCATATCTTGTATATCTCGTGGATTCGCCCGCATAAAAATTCCGCGACCACCCGCCAGACAATCAACCCAAGAAACAGTATGTTCCCATGCTGCTTCTGAGTCATCCGCCAGCTTAAAAAATTCACTTAGATTGCTATAAGGCTGTGTTTCGATATCCAACCATGGACCAAGCACCGGGCGTAGCTGAATTTCAGCGGTCAGGATGATGCCTGTCAAACCCAGGCCTCCTAGCGTGGCAGCAAACCACTCTGATTGCAGCTGTGGACCGCATACGATTACGTCGCCATCCGTACGAACTAAGCTAAGCTGTCGAATATGATCACCAAAAGAACCGTAGGCATGATGATTTTTTCCATGTACGTCGTTTGCGATCGCACCACCAACCGTTGCCCATTGCGTCCCTGGCGTCACCGGTAACATCCAGCCACGCGGTATAAATAAACGCTGAATATCGCCCAAACGCACCCCTGCCTCACACAGCAGACGACCACTTGTTTCATCAAAGCTCATCAGGCGATCTAGACCAGTGGTTTGCCACAAGATCCCGTTGGGGTTCAAACAAACATCCCCATAACTACGCCCCATCCCAAGCGCAATCCCTGGACCAGTTCCGGAGATCAGCTTGGCGACGTGACGACGATCGCTCAGTGCCTGAACGTCGTGATCCCAAGCACCTAAACGCCCCCAGGAGGAAATCGCTACCATACCCAGCTTCCTGTGCCCAAACCGATCACCAGCACAAAGGCCAAACCAGCCAGCAAACTCGCTTTGTCTTGTATCGCAAAAACTAAAGGATCATCATGCATATTGCCTCGAGATGCCTGCATCCACATCCAGCTAATCCAAAATAACATAATGGGCAGTGCTCCCCAAACAAATTGGGGCGTATGATACAGTGTCAAAATTTGCTCGCTATTGAGGTATAGGGCCAATACCAGCACTGACGCATAACCCGACGTAACCCCCAGCATCTGGATAAAGGGTGCATCAGAGGGATAATATCCTCGACCATGTACTTTTTCTGTATCAATGAGGAGCGGAATATCGAGTTCCGTGTAACGTTTTAGAAAAGCCAGGGATAAAAATAAAAACGCAGAGAAGGCCAATAACCAAAAGGAAAGTTCTATATTCGCTGCTGCAGCGCCTGCAATGATACGTAGCGTATAGAGCATTGCCAAAATGAGACAATCTATTAAGACTACCCGCTTTAGCCCCCAAGAATATAGACTAGTCAAACCAAAATATATCAGTAACCAATATACAAAAATAGCATTCACTAGATACCCTACCGCTAGACTTGTAAAAAACAGTATAGGTGCGAGTACTAGCCCTACCCAAACGGGCACACGACCAGAAGCGAAGGGACGCTTACATTTGCGCGGATGTAAGCGATCGCTATCGCGATCCAAAAGATCATTCATAATATAAACAGAGGACGCACCTAGGCTAAAGGCACAAAAAGCTAAGATTAGGGAAAACCAAGTATCTGGATTGCTAATCTGATGTGCCGCAAAAACAGGGACAAATAATAATAGATTTTTAAGATACTGATGGATGCGAAATACTCGCGACCATACATATTCACGTTTGTTCGCGCGCACTTTTATTAAAAAGTCGTTGATATACAAAGTATTTTTTTCCTTAAAATATGATATAAACTCCATGAATTTATCTAAAACTATTGTACACAAAACACTAGGGTCTGTTGACATTTCATCTCCTCATAGCCTACGTCCCGCGGCTTGTCCGCGGGATCCAGAGATATTGATCAATGCACAACCATGTTGTACGGAGACAGCCGAACTGGATCCCGCGGACAAGCCGCGGGACGTAGGCATCGCGGAGTTATCGACCACAACATGAAATGTCAACAGCCCCTATATTTTATGGTTTTAAAAAAGCATACAGGAGATTCCCTATTAAATAAATGCTCTTACGGAATAGCTTCGGCATCTAGCAAATAAACAAACGATAGAGTTGGGTAAATTGAGAATTAATGTGATATCATTTTTTGATATCACAAATTAATCTATTGGTGTATAATGAATAAAACGCATCGAAATACATTAGAAACAATCTTTCGAAATCCAGTGCCATCAACCCTGGAATGGCGACGAATTGAGTCATTGCTACAAGCAGTTGGTGCTAAGATTATAGAGGGTGCTGGTTCTAGAGTAAGATTCGAATTTAATGGGGTAATTGGCACTTTTCATCGACCACACCCACAGAAAGAGGCTAAACCTTATCAAGTTCGAGATGCAAGGGCTTTTCTTGAAAAAGTTGGAGTACTACCATGAATACAATAATCTACAAAGGCTATGCGGCTAGAATTGAGTATAGTGATGAAGATGATTGCTTAATAGGTCATATTGCTGGAATTAATGATATTGTTGGTTTTCACGCAAGCTCTGTTCCTGAGTTACATACCGCCTTTGAAGAAGCCGTTGATGATTATCTTCAAACTTGTAAAATGGCTGATAGATCACCACAAAAGCCTTACTCCGGGAAAATCATGCTACGAGTCCCACCCGAAATTCATGCGCGGGCTGCCATGATAGCAGAGGCACAGGGTAAAAGTTTGAATGCATGGGTGACGGATTTGCTTGCTGCAGAAGGATAGGAAAAGCGCATGGGTGTAGACCCGTGTGGATAAGCCCATGGATTAAATGTAAAAATATTTTGACAGCGTGGAGGGATTATGAGAGGTTAGTCACGTAGTTTGATTTACTCAGTAACAAAAAAGTTTTTTCCGCGCTACTTACACACTTTAAATTACACCGCCTTCTCAACTGGCTTTTTTCTTTAATTCAGATAGTATTTTAGTGCGTTGGTTAAATGTTTTTTTATTTCTTAACTCCAATGCCGCATTAATATCCTCTACTATATTAGCATCATCAATAACCGTATGATCTTGTATTTTACCTTGTTTATAAAACCATTCTGCGACAGTGCTCCAGCGCCATAATGGACTTTTATTAGATATTTTTAATACTGGCTTTGGAAAATCACCGGTTCCTCGCGCACCTAACATTAAAAGCGAAATGGCTCGTGTATACTCATCGCATGCCCTTCTCTGGTTGCCCATGGACAAAGTAATCATCCCCAGGCATGTGCCGAGTTCCCTGAGGTTTGATAGCGCTATCCTTTTAGTTCAGCATATCTTACCGCTTGTTCAATATCCTTATTTGGGTGTCGAGGTCGCATCTAACATTCCGGCTTTCTTTATTTTAAATATACGTTAATTGTTGTCAGTCATACATAAACATGCCTTTAAGAACCCCTTAATCAATGCTAAAATTCCCGCACTCAATCTCAAACAAACAAGAGAGCTATGACAATTCTAGTCACCGGTGGCGCTGGTTTTATCGGCAGTAACTTTATCTTAGATTGGTTTTCACAAGAAAACGAACCCATCATCACCCTCGATAAATTAACCTATGCCAGTAATGTTTCGAATTTATCTGCGCTGCATAAGCATCCTGATCATCTTTTTGTGGAAGGCGATATTGGCAACCATGCACTTGTACTGAGCCTCTTACAACAACATTCTGTGCGTGCGGTGGTGCATTTCGCTGCCGAAAGTCATGTTGATCGCTCCATTCACGACCCTGAAGCATTTATACAAACCAATATTGTTGGTACTTTTAGACTACTAGAAACGGTCCGCAGTTATTGGAATGACCTGTCCAGCGAGGCACAAACACATTTTCGTTTTATTCATATTTCAACGGATGAGGTTTTCGGCTCTTTAGAAAAAAACGCGATTGCCTTTACTGAGTCTCATCGCTATGCACCGAATAGCCCTTACTCTGCAAGCAAAGCCGCTTCAGACCACCTGGTTCGTGCTTTTCATCATACCTACGGACTTCCCGTTATTACTACGCATTGCTCCAACAATTATGGTCCGTATCAATTTCCAGAAAAATTTATCCCGCACTGTATTTTGACCGCCTTGCAAAATAAACCTATCCCTATCTATGGTGATGGACAACAAATCCGCGATTGGCTGTACGTCAGCGATCATTGTGCCGCCCTGCGTCGCGTGTTACAACAAGGCCGGGTTGGTGAAACTTATAATATTGGTGGTTGGAATGAGAAAACTAATATTGAAGTTGTTACCCTGATTTGTGCGCTCTTAGATCAACTCTGTCCTCGAGGCGATGGTCAATCTTTTGCGGAACAAATTAGTTTTACGCAAGATCGCCCAGGTCATGATCGCCGCTATGCCATTGATGCCTCCAAAATAGAACAAGAATTACAATGGAAGCCAGCAGAAACGTTTGAAACGGGGCTACCTAAAACCGTAAAATGGTATTTGGCGAATAATCCGCATTGGGTGGGGATGGAAAATGCGGTTGAAGTATAAATATTTTCACCCAAAAATGCTTGAAAGACAGGTCATCCAGCGCTAGTTTGAGTAAAGTCATACCGCACCCGCTTAGCGGGTGTGGTATGACTCACTTTACGCAACCACAATTGTCGTCCCGGGATTTAGACTTCCAATTAGCCTTAAGTTTTTCTTGACACTGAAAGCGCCTACGTGCCGCGGCTTATCCCTGAGAGTTCCACACGAATAGTTAGCTTAAGGTATTGAAAAAAATAAGATAAAAAAATTGAATGTGCATGGTGATTATGATCAAATAGCGTTTCCCAACAATATAAGATCGACACCATGCAA
>JAUYSE010000102.1 GCA_030696465.1 Legionellaceae bacterium | reverse complement strand
GGCTTGTCCGCGGGATCCAGGGGTCCTGCTCAATTCACAGCCATGTTGCGCAGAGACAGGCCGAGCTGGATCCCGCGGACAAGCCGCGGGACGTAGGCATCGAGGAATTATCGATCAAAACATAAAATGCAGCAGCCCCTAGTAACAACAGGGCAAACATCACTTATAAACTAAATAATTCCGTAATCATTTTAATAGCAGTCGCAATTTGTGTCTGCTGCTTGGGCGCCACAAAAATCGTATCATCCCCGGCGATCGTGCCTAATATATCTATACGTGTGCGATGCTGATCTAAAATACGTGCCACCATCCCAGCTGCCCCTGGTGTCGTATGAATAATAATTAAGGTCTCGTTTGCGCTCACGTCCAATACCCATTGTCTAATGAGTGTCTTTTCCTGACTGCTGGTTAATTCATGAATAAGACCCATTTCATGCGGTAAACGATATTGCGTCTTCCCTTGCGCATCCACTACTTTCACCGCACCAATTTGATGCAATAAACGAGAAATCTTAGATTGACTAATAGACAATGAGCGCTTCTCTAAAGCCTGTTGAATTTCTGACTGTGTTCGTGCATTGCCTTCTAACAAAATTTCACGAAGCACCTGAGTGCTAGACAACATAACATACTCCTAAATAATTCAAACTATTGACAAGGGATGAATAATTATCCTATAATTATAAATAATTATTCATTAAAGAGATTTATCATGAAAGTAGAATTCAACAAATCCATAAAAAAAGCAACCTCTTATATTATTTCTATATTCGGAGCGCTAGGAACCGCCTTACAAAATTACTTGGCGGTTGATCTTTTTATCAGAGGGATCATTAGTGGTGTTACCTCCATGAACAACTTGTTGTATGGGATAACACAAGCTATCGCCATTGGCTTTGGTGGATTATGCAGCGGACTTGTTAATTTTTTCATTAATATGGATTTGTTAAAAGATTTTTTAAAACGATTTGGCGTCGATTCAAAACCCAGCAGAAAATTAGAAGGATGGGAAAAATTTAGATATGTTGCAGGTATTTTAGTATTTATTACGACGGGTATTTTATTCGGGCTGACCGCATTTACTTTTGGAATGACAGGGCCTTTAGCCATTATTGCCATTGGTGCGGGGGTCTTTGTTTCTATCATTATGGTTATTCAAGAAGTAGAAACTTGGCTGCAAAGCTTTCCAGATGAGCTTCCTGATCCCAAACAAAAACCCAGTCTAAAAAATATTTTTCTAAACTGGAAAAATACGCTCTCCCTAAAAAAAATGCTGGGACATATTATCGCAGCAGGTAATGTGATTGCGCTCAGTCTGCTCTTTACTTTAGGTCTGGCTGAAGTACTCATGGCATTGAGTGTGGCAGCGCTCCCGGCCTTTATTGTTGGCGTGACTATCTCCTTTACTTTGGGTGCATTTACCGAGTTCTATTTTTATAACTTTTTCTTGGCAAATTTTTGCCACAACATCAAAGAAAAATGGCAAGCGATGAAAGCCACTAAATTTGCCCCCCTTGGCTTTTGTTGTATTGGCATCAATGCACTCGTCAATGGCGCATTAACTTACGCTGGCATAGGACTACTCACAGGCTTATTGGTACTTGCTGGTTTAGCGGTTCCCCCTGTCGCTGTCATCATTGGCTTATCTGCTTTTTGTGCCGTGTTTGCCAGTGCTGCTTCCTTTATTTTAGGGATGAACTTCTGGATTGGACAAATGACGGTTAAACCGAAAGAAGAAACTCCACCGAAGAGTATGCAAGCTCCGAGTGCTTCTTCATTTTCTACTACCGACGAGCCTGTTATAAAACACTCTTCTACAAAAATATTATCTATTTCTACCACTGAAACCTCTACCGTACCTAGCGATAATGCTAGTAATTCTGCTTTGCAGGCACCTCTAGTAATAAAGCCCGGACTCTCTTCCGTACTGCAGTTTTCTAAGACGTCCGCTAACAATTCGCCTGAAGAAGCGGCTGGAGTACCTATAATGGCGGCACTATAAATCATGAAGACATCAATGTAGGTGGAGAAGGTTGACGTTTCAAAATGCTCCGCTCCTTCACAGTCGCGGCTCGGATAGAACGTGCTAATTTTACTCATAAGATGCGTTTGCCCTGATGCGTATTAGTAAATAACGTGAATAATAAGAGATATACACTATACTAAGTGTATGTCTCTTAAAACCATTATTACCATGACGCCCGATGAGTTACGGTATTATAAAAAGATATTAAAACTAGAGGAGTCGGCTTCTTTCAATGAGGTCAAGTCGGCCTATCATGAACTTGCCTTACAACACCATCCCGATCGTAACCCTGATGATCCAGAAACCGCGACCAAACTTTTTCAGCCTATACAACATGCGTATACGCAACTTCATGCGCATTATAACCTCAGTAATACCACCCCTCCCAAAAGTCATACAACGCCCCCACCAACAACGAGTCCTCCTATTGAGGAAATCATCAAAAGCGCTCTAGAAAAAGGTCATGCGTCGCAAAAACAGCCCCCTAATGCATCTCCGAGTCCATCAATACCATCGAAAGCAGAAAAAAAACAGCAATATATTCAGTCTGTGTTAGAAAAAATACAAGCGGGAAATACTATTTTTGAGGACGCCACAGAAACCGATGTTGATTTAAGTGAAAGCTTAGGAGGTATGTTCGGTGACGAACACAGTACTATTGCTACCGATGTCATTGGAATATTGATCGCGACAGGAAAATTACTGTTCCAAATCACCGATTATGTCGTCAATTGGCTCCAAGGCAAGAAAAACGCCACTCTGCATATTAAAAAGTTACACTTGGCCGTTGCGGTCAGTATTCTCACTATCATTATCTTAGCCGCAGCACTGGCCGGTTTGGCTACTATTTTTGGATTGGTCGGCGCCTGTATTTCTATGGTCGCCAGTGCCTCCTTTTTTGCACACGCACTACACATTCGCTCTCAGGTAAAAAAAGACATACAGCAGTTAGAACAAGAGGAAGCAAGTCTTAAAAAGGTCATAAGCCAACACGCGTTACAATTAGCAGCGCTAAAAAATAATGTCACTATTATACAAAGTGGGATGACACTCTCTTCTACCCCCTCCGATCCTCAGCACAGCCCCCAAAATCAAGAAACTCTCTTACAAGAAATACAGGCTATCGAAGAAACGCTTTTAAAAAACATACAAGGGCTCGCGAATATTCAAAAAACACTCGCGGAAAAAAGAAACCTGTTGAAAAAAATTCCAATCATCGGTAAAGCCTTTGGGACACTCACTGCGACCATTGCACTCACGGGAGCCATTTTACTCTTTGTGCTTCCCCCCGTAGGATACATTTTGTTACTCGTTGCAGGCTGTATGAGTACCGTCCAACTACTGAAAGTGATTGGCCAACAAATATATCATGCGTTTAAATCATCCTCTACGAAAAAATCAGAGAACGCTGCGCCAACGGAACCTTCTGCAACACTGATGGATTCCACACAAGAAATTTTAAAAGAAGAGTTCACCCATGCGCATCCTCTAGAAATTGAATTCGCAGCGACTCCAGAACCAGCTAAGGAGCCTGAAGTGAGCGCCCCAATACTGGAAGAACCTACTGAAGAAAACACTCCGTCTGATGAAAGCAATCCGAAATTCGGCGATAAATTTTGAGACTGTTCTCTACACTGCGTCAAGATCTTTCTGTGCAGCAATCACTTGCCAACGTCGAGAGCGTGATGTTTTATCTTGAAATGCGCCGGCCAACTGACCACAAGCAGCATCAATGTCATCTCCGCGCGTTTTCCGTGTCACGGTATTCAAACCATGACGCATCAGAATATCTCGAAAAGCATTAATCGCGGACAATTCTGATCGCTCATACGGTGCAGAGGGAAAAGGATTAAAAGGAATTAAATTAATTTTGCAGGGTACTTCTTTCAATAAACTCGCTAAAGCTTCTGCGTGCTCAATTTGGTCATTTACTCCTTTGAGCATAACGTATTCAAAGGTCACTACTCGTCGTGGCTCCGCCTGGAAATAATTAGCACAAACAGGAATCAATTCTGCCAATGGATATTTTTTATTTACTGGCACCAACACGTTGCGTAAGGCATCATTGGGGGCATGCAAAGATACCGCCAAAGAAACCGGACTCATCTCTCGTAACCGCAACATCTCTGGTACTAATCCAGAGGTGCTCAAGGTCACACGTCGTTTGGAAAGCCCGTACGCATAGTCGTGCATCATGATGTCCATAGCGGCCACTACTCTGTCTAAATTCAACAAAGGTTCACCCATGCCCATCATCACCACATTCGTCACGCGATGATCGTGCGCGCCACCCTGTTGCGAGAGGGTGCGGACCGCGACCCAAACCTGCGCAATAATCTCTGCAATAGACAAATCACGATTAAAGCCCTGTTTTGCAGTAGAGCAAAAACTACAGTTTAATCCGCAACCGACTTGCGAAGAAACACAAAGTGTTCCCCTGTTTTTTTCAGGAATAAACACGGTTTCAATACAGTTTCCACAATCAAGTTGCAATAACCATTTGTGGGTGCCGTCTTCTGATACCTGTGTGCTCACTATCTTCGGCAAGGTAACGGTTGCTAACTCTGTCAAGCGCGCGCGCAAAGCTTTACTTAAATTGGTCATTTCTGTAAATGAGGTTAATCCGACTTGATGGATCCATTGCATCAATTGCTGCGCACGGAAAGGCTGCTCTCCGATAGAAAGCAGCCATTGTCGTAAATCCGCATAACAAAAATCCAGTAAATTCACTCGCGCTTGCATAGCTAAAATTTATTCCCCAAAGATTTCGTTAGGCTGAAAGAAAAAGGCGATTTCTGTACGCGCATTTTCTAAACTATCAGAACCATGTACCGCATTTGCGTCAATGCTATCTGCAAAATCAGCACGGATGGTTCCTGGCTCTGCTTCTTTAGGATTGGTAGCACCCATTAAAGCACGATTTTTTTCAACCGCATTTTCGCCTGCCAATGCTTGTACCATGACTGGTCCAGATACCATGAAATCGACTAAATCTTTAAAAAATGGACGCGCGCGGTGTATTTCATAAAAAGCTTCTGCTTGTGTACGTGTCAAATGCATCATGCGTGCCGCTACAATACGTAAACCTGCTTTTTCAAAACGTGCAGAAATTTGCCCAACCACAGACTTTGCGACTGCATCTGGCTTAATAATGGATAAGGTTACTTCAGAGGCCATGTTATAATACTCCCTTCGATTAGGTAAAAAAAAATTTCAAAAAGTACCGAATTATACCAAAGGAAATAAAAATTACAATGTATTCGACGGAGAAACCTCATATCCCCCTGCCAATGCTTGATACACCTGAACAATAGCATCCAATTGTTGCATCTTGGCAAGATTAAACGTCAATTGAGCGGAATCAACACTCACTTGCGCATTGGCCACATCGCGGTAATCTTTGGCACCAGCCTTATAACGTGCAACTGCAAGGCGGTATGCATTTTGCGAGGCCTGTAGCGCTTTTAATTGATACTCGTATGCTTTATTCATTTTTTGTTGGTTCGTTAGACTATTATCTACATCGGCAAAAACAGATTTTAGTGTTTGTAGATAGGTGTAAAATGCCGCTTGGAATCCGGCCTTGGCAGCCTTAATCTGTGCGTAATTCATCCCATTTAGGAGTGGCATAGAGGCGCTCGCATCCACAAACCACAGTGCCGTGCTTAATTTTAATAAGTGCGATAATTCAAAAGACGATCTCCCCAATAGCCCCGTAATTGGAATGGTGGGGAAAAAAGCTGCGTATGCCAACCCCACATTGGCCTCCGACATTTTTAAATTCTCTTGTGCTATCATCAAATCAGGTCTATTTTTTAATACAGCAGAAGGTACATTGGCAGGAATGAGCCCTCGAACGGACAGTCTATTTATATCTCCATGCGTCACAATGGGGGCAGGATTACGATTTAATAACAGCTGAATGGCATTTTCCGTTTGCGCGATACTATTCTCTGTTGTTGGCATATTTGCTTCATTGCTTGCAATTTGCCGATCAAAACTCAGAACCGTGGCGTTATCACTGGCACCATCTTTAAATCGGACCCCTTCTAACTGACGCACTTTTTTGAGATCACGAATCAGTTGTGCCTGAAGGCGCAACTGCTCTTTTTGGCCCAATAACATAAAGTAAGAACCACTCACCTGACCAATCACACTGAGTTTTACAGATTGATAAGTAGCCTTCTGTACTTCTAACGAAGCTTTCGCAAATTTTTCTTGTTCTATATTTTGCAGTATATTCAGCGTGTACTTCGGCACAAATCCCGTATAATAGCCCTTAAAATGGATGTTACCGGTTCTCGTCAATCCTAAATTCTGTAGTGCCGGTCGCTCTGAGGTAAAATCACTATCCCAGCCACCTCCCACCACTCCGCCTCCCGTGGCCCCGAGTGTCGGCAACCAGGCAAAGCGCGCTGCTTGTAGTTGTGCTTGCGCTTGTAAAATATTCGCTTGTGCGGCTTGAATTTGATTGTTGTTTGCTAATGCTTCTTGAATTAAACGATCTAATACGGGATCATGCATTTTTTTCCACCAGCTCATCCGGCGCAGATCTTCTGCTTGATGACGAACTGGAACCCCACCTCTCATCATGCTGGGCGCTTTTAAATCGGAGGACTTATGCGGTGGTAATGTTGTAGAACAACCTCCAAGTATGTAGAGTAACGAAACACCAGTAATTATACGTAATTTCATCCGCTCACAACCCCTAATCCAATGTTTTTCTAAAGACCATTTTGGTCAGTATAACTAAGACAGATGCTATCAATACAATGGGTAAAATATTAGGTAGCACTTGATGCCATTCGTTTCCTTTCAACATAATACCGCGTGTAATGCGCATAAAATAGGTCATAGGAAGACACGAGCCTATCATACGCGCCCATGCTGGCATTCCATAAAATGAAAAAATATATCCGGATAAAAACATAGAAGGTAGTTGATAAAAAGTACTTAACTGCGTGGCTTGCATCGGCGTTTTTGCCAACGTAGAAAAAATCATCCCCACCATCAAATTTGCTACAATAAAAGGCGCCGCTGAAAGATAGAGTAAAAATAAACTCCCTTCGATAGGAATATGAATCAGTAATTTGCCAAAAATAAGAATACTCGTAAGCTGTATATATCCTAATACAATGTAGGGAATAATTTTGCCTAGAATAATCTCAATCGGACGTAAAGGCGTACTTAAGAGCATCTCCATGGTCCCCGACTCAAACTCCGTCGTAATTGCGGTCGCGGTTAACATCACCATAGTTAAGGTGAGCAACACCCCTATCAATCCCGGCACAATATTAAAGGCGCTAATATTGGATTCATTATACAACCGATGCGTGGTTAAATTGACGGTTTGACTAAAACCATTAACGGGACTGACAGAAAGCCCGCGCTGGCTAAACTGCTGCAAAGCGGCGTTTAAAATAGGCTGTACACTACCTAATGCAGAGGCACTACTACCGGGATCAGAACCATCCATTTCAACGAGTAGTTGTGGGTTTTCGCCACGAATAAACTTTCGCGTAAAGTTGGCTGGAATGGTGAGCACAAAACTTATACGACCACTTCGTAGCTTTTGTTGAGCACTTTGTGCGTCTATGTTGGTATCGATAATCTTAAAATAATGAGAGGTTTCTAAGCCACTAATAAAACTTCGCGTTAATGGGGAATGATCGTAGCTGATAATCGCAGTTGGTAGGTGTTTGGGATCAAGGTTAATGGCGAAGCCAAATACCGTCAATAACATAATGGGTAGCACCACTAACATGGCTATCGTACCCCGATCGCGAGAAATCAGAATAAATTCTTTACGCATGAGCCCGCCCATACGTGAAAAAGAAACCTTATCTTTCTGTTGACGTAAAAACATTAATTCATCAATCCAATAAAAACTTCTTCAAAGCTCGGAGACACTTCCTTAAAAACATAATCATTGAAGTGCTGTATACATTGCGCTAAAAGTGCCGCATTTGCAGAAGATACGCGTAAATCATTGTTCACCAAGGACACTAATAACCCTGGATACGCCTGTGATATTTCTGTACTGACACGATTAATCACTTCTCGATCGGCTTCCAGCACATAAGTTTTAACTTGAGAAAACGGGACTAAGTCGCGGGTGGTTCCTGAATATAGCAGTTTACCTAAATTAATATAGGCTAAGTCAGTGCATTTTTCCGCTTCATCCATGTAATGTGTAGTCACTAACACCGTCGTCCCATCACGTATTGAAATTTTATATAAGTAATTCCAAAAATCTTTGCGGGCTTTTGGATCAACCCCTGCCGTTGGCTCATCCAGAAAGAGTAATTCTGGTTTATGTAATATGCAACAGGCCAACGTTAAGCGTTGCTTCCACCCGCCCGATAAATTATCGGCACGGATATCTCGATAAGGGCTCAGCTCTAAATCTTCCATCACCGCAACAATGGCTTGCTTGGGCACCGGGACTTGATATACATCCGCAAAGAATTGTAAGTTTTCATAGACCGTCAAGCCACTATATAAACTAAACTTTTGTGGCATATAGCCAATTTTCATTTTAATTTCAGCGGATTGGGTTCGAATATCATAGCCAAGGCAGTGCCCTGTGCCCTCACTGGGGGTAAGTAGGCCACAAATCATCCGAATCATCGTTGTTTTTCCGCTACCATTGGAACCCAAGAAACCAAATACTGAGCCTCGTTTTACTTGCAGAAAGACTTTATCCACTACGGTTTTATGGTTAAATACTTTGCTGATACCTTGGATATCAATAGCCCAATCACTCATAGAGCAACTTCCAACGAAATCGGTTGCCCCAGATGCAATTGATTCAAATTTGGATTATCAATCCCTGCTTCTACTCGAAAAACTAAAGATTGACGATCTTCGCGTGAATAAATAAGAGGCGAAGTATACTGCGCAGTATTGGAAATATAGCGAATAGTACCTACTGCTAACTTGGGATTGCCATCGCTGGATATCGTTACTTTTTTATTTAAAGCAATTTTGCTAAGTTCTTTCTCAGACACAAAAAAAACCACCTTAATATTTTTCCCGGTAATCAGTGCTAATATGGGCTGCCCTGCTTGCACATATTCATCTTGCGTAAAGTAAGTATCAAAAATAATACCTGCATCTGGCGCATAACCCATTTTACGCGCTACTTTCCATTTTTGGTTGGCGATATCCACCTGACTGCTTTTAATCTGAAAATCCAATGAAACCTGTTGATTTTTAAGAACATCTAGATTCTGCTTTGCAACATCCAAATCATTCTGGCTGGCCGCATTTTGTTTACGCATCTGCAGCGTACGATTATAGTTAATTTCGGCATAATGTAGTTGGTCTATTACCTCTTTGCGCTGTGCAATGAGGCTATCTTTGCCAAATCGACCGCTCTTTACATTAAAGTGCTCACTGGTCTGCTCCGCTTTAAATAACAACTTATTTTGAGGCACCATTTCTCCTCGATGCACCAACAAATTGGTGAGGCGTCCCGCAAAATCACTGGAAAGATAGGTTAAATCTGCATCGATGTAGCCATTGTATTGAGGGGCTCTTTCTTTACAAGCGCTCAAGATAAGGACAAAAAATAGTAAAGCAAATTTACGCATAAGGGGAGTGCCGTGATAGGGTCAGAATGTTTGTATTATCTACGAACACTATCAGGCAGGATGCCTTGGGTCAAGACTAATACGTGTATAACCCCAGGACGATCCCATCTAAACGTCGTCATTCCGAACGAAGTGAGGTAATCCAGTGACTTTTTAAAAGTCACTAGATCAGCTATGTCTCCAAGATTTTTAATTACCCTTCTATGTGTCAATTTGATTAAAAAAAGCACGTCATCCCGAGCCAGTTTGAATTAAGTTAAATTCTCTGAAAATTCCGCGAGGGATCTCCTTGCTGCTGGGATCGATCTGTCTGCAGGAGATTTCTCGCAGAATTCTCTGTGGTTCTTTTCTGTATTAAAACTGGCTCGAAATGACGTGCTATTTTATTATCTGCTCAGGATATAGATGTGACCAAGAGACAGGGCATTAAGGTCTGCTAAGGCTCGCACGCTCGCCAAGCAGCCCTAAATCCCGGGAAGACAACTGTGGTAATAAGCAACCACAGTTGGTTAAAATAAAAACTCCTTCTGCCTTAACTTAATGGCAGTGACCATAAGGGTTAGGCAGGCTTTTTTAAACGGACGGTGCGGGCGGATACTTTTCTACAAAATTTTTACATAAGAAATTTGCTGTTTCCAACGTCCTTGACAAAGCACTTTTCATAAAGGGTAGATGACGGATACTTTCTTGTAACTTGGTATTTTTTAGGATGGCATCCTCTAGTAACTTTACTAGTTTTTTTGGATCCGATTCCGCTTTTATATTTTTTTGTAGTGTATACACATCGCGTGCTTTGTCTCGTGTAACATTCGTACTCCGAAAAAAGAAAGTACGCGCAGTAACTTTGATGGACTTATCATTAATATGCGACACACGTTTATTTAAATACCCTTGTAACAATCCGCATAAGGCAGTTTTCAAGTCTTCTAATGTTTCAGGAATGGGGATATTATCCTTAGGTACTGCGGTTTTTTTAGATTGCTTATTTGTAGCACTTGGTGAAGTATCACTATCAGAAGATCCCGAGCCCTGCGGCTCCAAAGTATTTTCGTTGGCAGTAATGCCAACAACTTGCGTAGGTGCCGCCGCTACTCCCTTTAAAACATCGTCCGCATATTCCATCATGTCACGGAAACAAGGCGCTTTTAAACTGCTGTCTTGCTTCGCCTCTTCTTGACAACACATATAATCAAAAACGATATCTTCACTGAG
>JAUYSE010000124.1 GCA_030696465.1 Legionellaceae bacterium | reverse complement strand
CGTTGTTGCAACCTCGCTCGCCATCGGTCATGTACTGCATGTACACTTCCTCGGCTCTCTCGCTTGCGCCTAGCCGAAAATTCAATTGCTGTGAGTATATTATACCAGATTCTGCAATAATTGTTTATATGAGACATCCGCTGATGAAAACAGAACTCTTTAAAAAACCTCATTTTATTTGGCACTCAGAAGTTCGGGGGTATGAGATAGATTTGCAAGGGATTGTTAACAACGCAGTCTATCTTCAATACTTTGATCATGCTCGAGTGTTACATTTTTTGTCTAAAGGGATTAATTGGCAAGAATGGCACAAAAAGGGCTACAATCTTGTTGTTAGCCATATTGATCTGCACTTTAAATACTCGCTCCGTGAACAGGATAAATTTTATGTTACGTCCACGATGCAACAAGAAGGAAGATTGAAAATAGTTTTTTATCAATCCATTTTTAATAGTGATAACAAATTGATTGCACAAGCAACGAATACGGTCGTATGTGTTGCTATTGAAAGTGGGAAGCCAGTGATGCCCTTAGAATTATTGACATACTTATAAGCTAAAAATAAACTCTACTGCGGCATGTCATGGCAAGATCATCTAAAACTCCAATATTATGGGAACGTTTTTTCGTTCAAAGTATGCTCGATCTATCCGAGCCGCGCGCGTGAGCAAGCGGAGCATTTTGAAACATTCAACAGCTCCGCTTGCTCATGCGCGCGGCTCGGATAGATCCTGCTAATTTTGTTTCTTGCTTATTCCACCAAGAGGCGCCGTCCACCAGGCGTGCAATCATCATGCTACTGACACTATTCCCGGTGACATTCAGCATGGTGGCGATGGGATCAATAATAATACTGATAGCGGCGATAGCCATTAATGCGGAGGGAGGGAACCCATAGACGCTTAATATTAATAACTCTCCGAGCATGCCACCGCTAGGAATAGCTCCCATGACCGTGCCAACTAATACGGAAACGCCAAGGGCGGTGAGTAGCACGGAGGGGCCCGCAAAATTTAAATGAAAAATCCCAAATAAGAAGGCAATTTTAACCATTCCGCCAAGTGCGGAGCCATCTTTGTGGAGAATGGTGCCTAGTGGTATAGAGGTTTCATAAATTTCTGGAGAAACCTGCATCGCTTTTGTGGCCATTAAATTTGCGGGGATACTGGCAGCACTGCTACAAGTGGCGATTGCGGTCACCATCGGCAGAAAGATGTTTTTCCACAACAAGCGGATACCCCTGATTTTTCCGGCGAGATAGGCATAAGCAGTATAGGCAATAACAAAATAGAGTAATGCAGCACCATAATAAATAAGCGTAACACGTGCATAGCTTTCAATAAGTGCCGGCCCAAGTTCATTGACTAAAACAGCGAAATAGGCAAAAAAACCGATAGGCGCGTAATACATAATCAGGGAGAAAACGCGCATAAAAACCTCTTCTCCAGATTGTAAAAAAGCGATAAATAGTTTTCCATGCTCATTCGGAGTAGAGAGTGCTGCCAGCCCCACTAAGATAGAAAATACAATCAAAGCCAGCATGTTTTGATGTGACAGGAGTTGTGAAAAATCAGATACCGTGAAGATAGAAAGAATTTGGTTAAAGAAGCTATGGTTGGTACTTGCGTGAGGGGTTGCTAAGGTTAAATACACCCCTTGTGCCGGAGGAAATAGTTTAACAACAATCAGCATAAAACCAGCGGCTATTATCCCTGTAAAGAGGAAGACGAGTGCCATCGAAGAAAATATTTTACGAATTTTACCCAATGAGCTTGCGCGAGCGATGGCGGAGGAGACATTAAAAAAAATAAGAGGCACAATAGTGGTAAAGATTAAATTGAGGAAAATATCACCGAATGGTTTTAGATAAGAAGCGTAAGGTCCACATAAATATCCTGTGATTCCTCCTAGGAATATAGAGGCAATCAAAAAGACTGGGAAGGCGTAGGATTGGGTAAGAGTATGTTGAGTGCTCATGGCTTGCCAATAGGGGTAATGCTACTGCATCATAGTAGGAAATATGTTAAAAGTTCAAGAGCTATTAAAAAAACCAGGGAACAAAATGACCATGGCGTCTCAATCTTACTGGGTTTATATTTTGTTGTGTGAGAACAACACTTATTACACGGGCTATACCCCTGATTTAGAGAAACGCTATCAAGCGCATCTGGATGGCAGTAGTCAGTGTAAATATACTCGGGCTTTTAAGCCGCTGCGCATTGCACAATTTTGGGAAATTATAGGGGATAAATCGTTGGCAATGAGACTGGAGTATTATATTAAAAAGTTATCACGCATAGAAAAAGAAAAAATCATCCAGTATCCTGAGCGATTGGATATATCTTTATTAAACGAGGCTAGAAAATGATATTGAGAGGCTCTTCAGAAGGCAGTATAGTGATTGTTTTGAATAAAGGAGATAAATTAGTCGAGAATTTAACGCATTTGATGACGCAACATGGCGTTAAAGGAGGGCTTATTTCTGGGGTTGGTGCCTTAAAAGAAGTGGAGTTAGGCTATTACGAGCTTGAAAACAAAACCTATCTTCGTAAAACATTTCAAGAAGAAGATTATGAATTACTTTCTTTAAATGGGAACATTACGTTGAAAGACAATGCCCCCTATATTCATGTGCATGCTGTATTGGGTAAAAGCAATTTTTCAACCTTTGGGGGACATTTATTTGAAGCAGTGGTTGCCGTCACGGCAGAAATCACCGTGATTCCCTTAGGGAAAATGCCTAGAC
>JAUYSE010000123.1 GCA_030696465.1 Legionellaceae bacterium | reverse complement strand
ACTCAGTAACCCGGTTTTTGTCGCATGCACTTCACCATCTTTAAATAAAATCAAAGTAGGGATACTCATGACTTGGTATTTTGCCGCAATCGAAGGATGCTCATCAATATTCACTTTACCAAACAGCACTTGTGCACCATGAGATAGAGCCACTTCCTCAAAAATAGGCGCCAAAGCACGACAAGGACCACACCATTCTGCCCAAAAATCAACTAAAACTGGCTTACTGGATTGTAATACATCTTTATCAAAATCAGCCGCTGTTAATGCTTTTATATGTTCACTCATAATATTCTAATCCTCAAATAAGGCTTGAAAAAGACTAATCCCCACTAATGCTGCGGTTTCAGTCCGCAAAATACGGGGGCCCAATGATAAAGGTTTTGCTCCAAAACACTCAAATGCCTTTATTTCTGCAGCGGACCATCCGCCTTCTGGTCCGACAAAAAGCACTTTATTCTCAGCAACATCGGCGATATAGGTTTTCCATGTAAATGCTACTTGTGGTATTAAAGCATAAAAAACTGCGCTACGCATCGGATCTGCGATATATGCCGACAAAGTTCTTGGGGCATGTAAGACCGGTACAACATTGCGTCCACATTGCTCACAAGCTCCAATGATTATCCCTTGCCACTGCTGCATTTTTTTCTCTAACCGCGGCCCTTCCCAGCGAACGACTGAATGATCCGCTATTACCGGAGTAATGCTATTCACCCCTAATTCAACGCTTTTCTGCAGCAACCATTCAAAACTATCTTGTTTTGATAAGGCTTGTACTAAATGAATATTTTGAGAGGATTCACGAGAAATTTTTTTTGCAGTCAAAATCTGGACCCATACTTTTTTTGAGCTAAGTTCCACTATTTCCGCATCAAATTCTTGATCATTTCCACTAAATAAAACCAGTTTTTCACCCGGCTTCATGCGTAACACCACCGCAACATGATGCGCCGCTCGCGCAGACAACAGCACTCTATCTGAGAGCGCGTAGTCTCCGTCTTGAAAAATACGTATTATTCTCACGCTTCTGCAAACAAACTCGTAGTGGGCCACCATGTACTGAAATGTACGGGCGTTTCAGTGCTGTCCTCAAAAGAAACATATTCCCAGTCATTTGGACGCATCATTAACTCGCGCAATAAGCGATTATTCAATGCATGTCCGGATTTATGCCCTTCAAAAACCCCAAGTAATCCATGCCCTAATAAATAGAGGTCGCCAATTGCATCCAGAATTTTATGTGCAATAAACTCAGCATCAAAACGTAATCCACCTTCATTCATAATGCCATTATCATCCACCACGATTGCATTCTCTAGACTGCCACCCTTAGCTAAATTACAAGCCTTAAGCTGTTCATAATCGGATAAAAATCCAAAAGTTCGAGCATTAGAAATTTCTTCAATATAAGAGGACCCGGAAAACTGGAACGCTAAAGTTTTCGGTTTTTCAACAAAATAAGGATGTTTAAAATCAATGGTAAAAACTACTTTAAAGCCTTCATAAGGGGATAGTTGCACGTATTTGTCGCCATCTTCGACACGGATAGTATTCAAAATACGAATAAATCGCTTAGGAGCCTCTTGCTCTTGAATGCCTGCCAGTTGTAATTCTTTAACGAAAGGTGCTGCACTACCATCCATAATAGGGAGTTCTATTCCATCCACATCTACATAAGCATTATCAATCCCTAATCCTGAAAATGCTGACATTAAATGTTCAATAGTCCCTATTTTAACGCCATCTTGTTGCAAAGACGTACATAAACGCGCATCATCTACCTTATCATATTGCGCCGTGATATGAGGAACCGGAGATATATCGGTTCGTCTAAATATAATACCGGTATTACTAGGCGCTGGATGAATATTTAATGAAACTTGCTCTCCAGAATGTAAACCCACTCCAAGTATACGCACTACTTTTTGCAGGGTTCTTTGTCGAATCATGCGTTGCTCACTCACCAAAAATGCAACCATTTTATCATCTTTTAACTCCCATCGCCAATCTCTTTCACAAAGGAGTTTTATGTCCACCATAGAAAATAACCGTCGGTGTTACCAGATACTATTAGAGAAACATGCTCCTCAAGGACACTCTCGTATTTTAACGGCCTCTTACTTAGATACACCGCTAGGGACAATGATAGCCATTGCTAATGAGGCTAATCTATATCTTCTGGAGTTTATCGAGCGTCAAAACCTAGAAGGCAGCATTGAACGTTTAAGAAAAAAAACTAAATCCGCCATTCTTCCCGGCTCAACACCGGCACTTCTTTCAATCCAAAATGAAATCCACGATTACTTTAAAGGAACATTAACAAATTTCAAAACACCAGTATCTTTTTGGGGAACTCCCTTTCAAATACAAGTATGGGAAGCACTCAAACAAATTCCTTATGGAGAAACTCGCTCGTATTCTGAAGTTTCGCAAAGCATAAAAAAACCTAGTGCTTTTCGTGCGCTTGCCAATGCCAATGGCGCAAACCAACTCGCGATTATTGTTCCTTGTCACCGTGTGATTCATAATAATGGTAATTTAGGTGGCTATGCGGGTGGATTTTCGCGTAAACAATGGCTAATAGGGCACGAAGTCAGTATTACACAGAGCCCTCAAAACACGCCCTAATCAGATTAGGACAGGTTAAACATCTATTGAGATTGTAAATATTGATTCCATACTTGCATTGGATGTATTACATCAGACTCAAAGGTGAACAGAAACCTCTGGCCTCCACCAAAGAATCCGCGTTAACGGATGATGGCTGTCTCCACATTGTCTCAACATCCTCTGTGCTTACGCTCGTAGATCCTCTGCTTGACCTATCCCGAACATCCAACATAGACGCCCTCAAATGGGGGGATTTTACTAAATCATCCCTAGGATAAGCGATGGTGATAAATCTGCAATCCTCGAGCAGTGAATCTTGACGTGTTTCACAATCAGTTGCCCTTTTTTCTGCCGGGTGAATCTCAAGCGCAGAGAGCACCCTATCAATTTTTTTCGCAAGCGCACTGATTTGTGAGGGGGTCATGCCATAAGTATAAATAGTCACTATTTTCCCAAATTGCCCTTGCTCATAAAGTCCTTCCAGTTTATGCGCCAAAATAAATTTAAAGCTGCGAACCCCCTCCTCACTGAGCACGGTCAAAAGTGGATTAAATGCTGCCTGTAGATTATCTGGCCTTAAAGCGACATGTAACTTAGCGCCATCATCCACATCATGTTGAAGCGAAGAACCATGTTCACCACTGCATGGCATCATCTGAAAAAACATAAATCCCGTTCCCTTTAAATTATCCAAGGTTACAGGCTGCTGGATATAGTAGTTCTTCCACGCAAAATAGTAGGCACCTTTGCGAAGGAGCGCTGATAGACCATCCCAATAAAGACAAGATGAGTCTCCTAGAGAACATAATCGGACCCCGGAAGGCGCGTCCACAGCAACCTCAGCATTGGTGTCCAGTGAGGACACCGGGATAACTAATTTGTCATCTTTTTCTTGTTTATAAAATCTTAGCATTTAAAATCCCCTGAAACTCCAGCGTAATTCAGAAACATACTGTCAACTATCCTTACGGTAGTCTGGCTAAAACCCCATGTCCATCATTAAATAGAACAGCTCTAGATAACATCTTCTGGTGATTTTTATTTTATGGATTACAATATTAGCAAATTCTTTCGTCGATACAATAGTATGCCTGAATTACCCGAAGTCGAAACCATTATGCGTGGCTTAACTCCACATCTCGAGGGTGCTATTATTCAAGATGTTATTATTCGACATCCCCAATTACGCTGGCCCATCCCTCAAAATTTAAAATCTCATTTAAACCAACAAAAAATAATCCAATTATCCCGCCGTGGAAAATATTTATTAATCCACATCGCACGAGGCACATTGATTGTACATTTGGGTATGTCCGGTAGCTTGAGAATTTTAAAACACCATACGTCCCCTACACGCCACGATCACGTAGATATTATTTTTTCCGATCATTTTTTACTCCGTTACCATGATCCCAGACGCTTTGGAGCCGTACTCTGGACAGAAGACGATCCGTACATGCACCCTCTTCTCAAAAACATGGGGATAGAACCCCTAGATCCACAATTTACTGGTCAATACCTTAAGAACACAACTTTAAAACGCCACGTGGCCATTAAGCCCTTTATCATGAATAGTAAAATTGTCACCGGGATTGGTAATATTTATGCGGCTGAAGCCCTGTTTTTGGCCAATATTCACCCCTTAACACGCTCGAGTTTGCTTACACAAACACAATGCGAACGTCTCGTTGACGCCATTCAAAAAATTTTAAAAGCTGCGATTGCTCAAGGGGGTACCACGCTAAAGGACTTCGTCAATAGTGATGGAAAACCTGGATATTTTTCACAAAAATTGCATGTATATGGCCGAGGTGGATTACCATGCACGGTATGTGCTACTCCTCTGCAATCGATACAACTAGGTCAACGTAGTACTGTGTTTTGTGCTCATTGTCAGTTGGATACGAACTGCCTATAACCACCTATTTGCAATATTAAAAACCCGGAAAAAATTAATCGTAACTCCTCGCCCCTAGGTCATCCGTCGAAGGGCCGAGAGAATAGTTCCTATATAACAAAAAAATTGGGATTATTTGGCCAGAAAGCACTTTATTATTTTTTATTATAGAGATAACTGTGTTTTTCCTTGACCGCGGACCAATATTTTCTTAGAATGCCAAACTGTTTTCCCCGGTAGCTCAGTCGGTAGAGCGGATGACTGTTAATCATTAGGTCGGCGGTTCGAGCCCGTCCCGGGGAGCCATATACAGTATGGCTTCTAGTAAAATTCAAATTTTGTCACAACTGCTCTGGGTACACTTTGGGGTACACTTCGAATGAGCCTCATCTATGGTAGCCTTACTTACACAGCCAATGATGGTGAAAATGCAAACGATATATCTGCCACAAGATCAAAAAATAGAAACCGATGTTGGCCTCGTAATTGTTGGTGCGAATGGATCGGGGAAAACTAGATTTGGCAGTTGGATTGATATTTCAGCCTCTCAAAAGACAACCCCTCATCGAATATCCGCCCAAAAATCATTAAACATGCCAGACAACGTACGTTCCATGGATGTGAATAAGTCAATGGCATCACTGATATGTGGACATGAAGGAGCATTGTACGAGCAATATAATCAATTTAAATCTGCCCACAAATGGCAAAATGCGCCTGAAACAATACTTATTAATGATTATGAGAAACTTCTTGTATATTTGTTTTCTGAACATAATGAAATTAGTAATCAATATTTAGAGGATTCGACTAAAAGTAAAATTCGAATTGAACCCCCTATTTCTAAAATCACTATGGTACAAAAAATATGGGAAGAAATATTACCTCATCGCCAACTAATTATAAAAAGTTGTAATATACAAACCTGTTCTATGACGAATCAACTCATTTATAGCGCATCAAAAATGAGTGATGGTGAAAGAGTTGCCTTTTATCTAATTGGACAATGCCTTTCAGCACCTGAAAATGGTATTTTAATAATCGATGAGCCGGAGCTCCACTTACATAAATCAATACAGTACGCTCTATGGGATAGAATTGAACAGGTAAGAAAGGATTGCTTATTTGTTTATTTAACTCATGACGTTGAATTTGCTGCTTCTCGTACTGGATTTAAAAAAATCTGGCTTACAGATTATGATGGAACAAAATGGAACTGGAAAGAACTTGATGATGAAATGGACTTGCCAGAGGAGCTACTACTTGAAGTATACGGAAGTAGAAAAAAAGTTCTTCTCGTAGAAGGTAGCAATAGCAGCCATGATGTAAGATTTTATAAAAATATTTTCAAAGACTTTTTAGTAAAACCCTGTGGCAGTTGCGAAAATGTAATTACCTATACAAAGTCTTTAAGATCTAATCAAGGTTTTCACCAGCTTGACGTATATGGGCTCGTTGATAGAGATAGACGCACAGAAGAAGAAATAAAAAGTTTAGAGGAAAATGGTATATTCACCTTGGCTGTCGCGGAGGTTGAAAACTTGTTTGCTACTCCAGAAATATTAAAAATCGTAGCCGACCGCTTAGCCTTAAATTATGATGAAAAAATTAATACCGTAAAAAACTTTGTGATAAGTGAATTAAAAAAAGAGCTAAATCCTCAGATCTTAGAAAGAACAACCGAAGAATTAAAACAAAGACTTGGTAAATCAGATTTAAGTAGTAAAACTCAAGAAGAGTTAAATCATAAATATTTGCAGTTAACTACTGAAATAAATTTTAATGCTGTATATGACAAAATAAAAGAAACATTTAACCAAATCATTTTGAATAATGATTATGAAAAACTGCTCTCTTTTTATAATAGAAAAAATATTGCCTCAAGAATTGGAGCGGTATTTGGTCTAAAGGAAAAAGAATTGCCAGATTTCATCACAAGATTATCTAAAGACGACAAATGTATGCAAGATTTTATATACGCAGTAAATAAATACCTTCCCCCCAATTTCAGGAAAGTTGTCGCCTCTGAATTAAATTAATTCTGGGAGGCGGAACCGGAGTTCCTGATGAGACAAGTCACAAAATATACAGAGGCAATAAAAGCAAGTGTATTATCCAAAGCATTAGCACCTAATGCACCAGGTGTAATAGAATTGGCCAAAGAATTTAATATACCCAAGGCTACCATTTACACATGGGTTATCAATATGAAAAATAAAAATAGTAAGAGAGACCAGACTCGACAACGCCCCAAGGATCGGACGCCAGCATTTAAATTGCAAGCGGTTATGGACACCCTTGGTAAGTCAGAGGAAGAGCAAAGTGCATACTGTAGAGCAAATGGCATTTATTATGACCATATAAAAGCCTGGAGGCATCAGATTTTGGAAAGTCTTGGTGCTGCGGCAAGTGCTGTGGATAAAGCCAAAGAAAAAGAAAATAAAGCTGAAAATCAGCGTATACAGGATGAAATGAAAACGTTAAAAAGTAATTTAAAGCGTAAAGATAAGGCATTAGCTGAATTAACCGCATTATTAGTTCTCAAAAAAAAAGCCGATTTACTTTGGGGGGAAAGCGAGGACGATTAATAAGTGAACACGATAAAATAAATGCGATTGGATTGATAAAAGAAGCCTGCGCTGCTGGAAGCAGGCTACAACCTGCCTGCGAGCTCCTTGAGTTTGATGTGCGTACCTTTCAGCGCTGGAATAAAGAAGGTACTGTACAAGATAAACGTCGTGGCCCACTGACGTCACCTAGTAATAAACTCAGCGACGCTGAACGCGCACGCATACTTAAAGTTGCCAATTTGCCTGAATACCGTAATCAGCCACCAAGTCAGATGGTACCTAATCTTGCTGATAAAGGTGAGTATATTGGTTCGGAATCAACGATATATCGCGTGCTTCATGCCCATAAGATGATGCAACATCGCATTGCTGCGCGACCTAGGGCGCACCGAAAACCAGATGAGCTCACTGCCACCAAACCCAATCAGCTGTGGTCTTGGGATATAACCTACCTGACCAGCAACATACGCGGTAAATTTTTTTACCTTTATCTTTTTTTAGATGTGTTCAGTAGAAAAATTGTTGGTTTTGATGTATTTGATGAGCAGTCTGCTGAGCATGCCTCAGAGGTGGTCTCTGCTGCATATATAAGAGAAAATATAGGTGCTGGTGAAGTGACGCTACATGCAGATAACGGCGGCCCGATGAAAGGTTCAATGATGCTGGCAACCTTGCAAAATTTGGGAATTGCTTCGTCTTTTAGTAGGCCATCGGTCAGTAATGATAACCCTTATTCAGAATCCATGTTTAGAACACGGTAATCCCCCCGAAAAATAACTGGTGTCAAAAGTAGAATTTTCTCGTAACCTATGCACAGGAGATTCTGCATGAAAAAATCTAAATTTACAGACAGCCAAATACTATCGATTCTAAAACAAGCTGAGGGTGGTGCTGTTGTTCCAGAGCTTTGCCGGGAACATGTCATCAGCTCAGCTACATTTTATAAATGGCGTGCCAAATACGGTGGAATGGACGCCTCCATGATGTCACGGTTAAAAGAACTTGAGGCTGAAAACAGCCGTCTTAAAAAAATGTATGCTGAAGAGCGATTGAAGGCAGAGATACTCAAGGAAGCCATCGAAAAAAAGTGGTAACACCGTCGCGCCGGCGAGAGTTGGCACAAAAGGCGGTGATAGATAGAGGGATATCGATTCGTTTGTCGTGTGAGCTTTTTAGCATTAGTGAAACAGGTTATCGATATCAACCTAAATTAAGTGATGAAAATACGATAATAGCGGACTGGTTGCTGCGTTTGGCCCAGAGCCAGCGTAATTGGGGTTTTGGCTTATGTTTTTTATACCTGCGCAATGTGAAGGGATACGCCTGGAATCACAAACGTGTTTATCGAATCTATCGGGAATTAGAGCTCAACATGCGAATTAAACCCAAAAAACGGTTAATCAGGGAAAAGCCAGAGGCATTGGCTGTGCCAACAGCAATCAACGAATGCTGGTCGATGGATTTTATGCATGACCAGTTAGAGGATGGTCGTAGCTATCGATTATTTAATGTCCTCGATGATTTCAACCGTGAGGGTCTTGCCATCGAAGTGGACTTGTCTTTGCCGGCAGAGCGCGTTGTACGGGCTCTTAATCAAATCATTGAATGGCGTGGCAAGCCCAAGCAAATACGTTGTGATAATGGACCTGAGTATATCAGCAAATTATTAGAAAATTGGGCTGATAAAAACTAGATACAATTGGTATTTATCCAACCAGGAAATCCACAGCAAAATGCTTATATTGAGCGTTATAACCGTACAGTTCGATATGATTGGTTAAGCCAATATTTATTTGAAAGTATTGCTGAAGTACAACTACATGCGACACAATGGCTATGGACGTACAACAATGAAAGACCAAATACTGCAATTGGAGGAGTTCCTCCGAGGAAAAAATTGGCACTAGCTGCCTAAACCCCTACTTTTGGCTTCAGTTAAAAATGGGGGGTTTACCTGATAACGCAGTAAACGCATTAATGATCAACAAGAACACAAAACGGATGGAATCACTTTCATGGCCATAGTGCACATGAGGGAGTTTGTTTGTTGCCTTCCCAGCGCATTCATTAAGTGCATCTATATAGGTCTGAATGGTAATAATAACACTTCTACATTGATCACTGATAGAATTGTTACCTATAGCAAATTGGACGCCAACTGAGAGTTTTTTTGCTAAAAAAAAGGGAGGTTGGTATTCTGAAGGTTCAGTGGGAGCTGAAGATGTATCTGTTGGTCTGTCATACTCATGCTTATATTGCAGCTCTACAGGAAGCGGTCGGCCCTTAAAACTGGCAGAAAATATGGCACGCACTTGCTCAATAATAGGAACATCTCTCTCTTTTTTGTAGTAGTATTGAGGATGGAGTGCCTTATCTATCTTTGCTTGTAGACCCTCAATATTTTTTGCTGCGGTAATAATAGTATCAAGAAAAGGCATGGATTTTTTTCAACTTATGAAGAGGATGGCGTGCTTATATAACATATATTTTACTTGATCATTTATTGTGCGTCAATGATAAAATATGTCCTCTTTATTTTCAAAAGATCCATTTTTTTAGTTACACTTTTTATCATTTTTATTTTTAAGGGGTTGGTTTCACTCTAAGTATTATTATCTCGATACTGGTTGTGATCAATAACCTACTGACGTTAACTTATGATGCAAGAATCTGTGTTTTCACCAGATAACTTTATTCTAAAATTGATCAAAGAGAGCTTGACACCGCTATCAGCCATCACTCCATGTTAGTGATAGGAATGCACGAAGCTGATGCATATAAATTTTGCAGACGCTCTTACACAAGCAGGTTAACTTGTTCGGGAGAGGGAAATATCTGCTTCTATTGTCCTATTCCTTTTATTGCACGTATTAAAGATATATTCGAATATTTTGAACCACCTTCCCAATAATTTCGACCTGCACATGCTCACTGACGGTAATATTGGGCCAATGTTCATTGAGCGTCATTAACTCAAACTCTGAAGATACGTAGGATAATTTTTTGTACTGACAAATGAAAACCGCGTGTTTACCACTTATTTTAACAGCGACATAATCTCCCGGATTGGGTGATGCAGAGGGATCTACAATTTGTATATCATTGACTCTCATTTCTGGGGTCATACTGTCATCTATCACTTTTAAAGCAAATGCAAACTTACCTAAACCTGTTGCAAGCTCAACACTGACGGGAATAAAAGTAATGGCATCATTATTTTCTTGGTCTCTAATATCTTGAATATGTGTTTGAGGGTCACAGGCTTGTTTGTGATCCAATAAGGGAATCAACGCACCCAAACCAGGTATTTTTTCCGGTTGCTTCTCATCAGTAAGGTGCATCAAAAAAGCGGGAGATACCTCTAGTATTCTAGCCAGTTGTTTAATTTCTTCAGGCCCAGGGGTACGAATACCGCGCTCCCAATTATTAATACGCGATGGTTTCAAATCATCGGTTAATTCTGCTAATGCTTTTCTGGTTAAACCCTTGGCTTTACGTTGTTCACGAATGCGCAAACCAATCTCTTCTTTGATATTCATATCGTCAAAATCACCTAAATATAAAAACACTTATAATTTAACCTTGAATATTGCACCAAACGTGCTATATTATCAGCTTATATTGCACTTAACGTGCAATATATGGCGGTTATTTTCTTAAAGATATCACAAAAAGAAAATAATGACGAGCTAGAACAATGGATAAATAGGGAAATAATGGATTTTTTAATTAATAGCGATGAGCTCGCTGCTTTGTACGGATTGTCTCACCTTCAGCAGCTTGTCTACTTTAGAGGGATACGGCCTTATATGGACACCAGCACAGGAATCGTTGGGATCAAGCGAGGAATCAGCTATCAATCCATTGCTGAACAGCTGCATGTTGAACCGCATCAAGGCATTAAAGGTGAGCATTGCTCTCGTGCACAAGTTCGACGTGCGTTATCAGGATTAGAACGCGCAGGGTTAATAATCTTACAGTCCGAAAATCTTAAATTAATTTTAAAATGCACATTAGCTCCAAGGGGTTTCTCCGTCCAAAATAAAGCCGTCACAAAGCCGTCTCAGCAAGCCGTCCTGGAACCGCTTTTACAACCTATTGAAATAAATGAAGATTTATCGAGTGAGCCGCAAAAAGCCGACATAGGCAAAACAGCAAAAGCCGACACACCTCTAAAAGAAGATATTTATATTTATTTATTATC
>JAUYSE010000074.1 GCA_030696465.1 Legionellaceae bacterium | reverse complement strand
CTTATAATGTTAGTGGTACCAAGGCTTTTCTAGTGTTTGTTTCAGATCAAAAATATCTTTAGTCATCGTGTTCATTCACTGACTCCGTTCTTAGTTTGTAAGCAGGGTAGTTCACACGGAGGCAGAGCAAAAAACGTTCCTTTTCTCTTCTCTCAACAAATCACTCCTTACTCCCTTAAATAATCATACGTATTTCGGTAGGGACGAACATCTAATACGGTTTTGTCCGAACGCTTTTATCAAGTGTATTATCATAATCTGTTAAGGTTCTTCAATCTGTAAAGATTTTTTTCGAGGAGCATCTTCCTTTAACCTATTATAATTTAGAGCCAGGTAGTTGTGCCTGCAATAATTCGCTATATGATGTGGTTTAATAGATGGGTGCATCCTATAAATCTGGCGAAATGGACCGTTAAAGCTGTTCAAAATTCGGAATGTGGTTTATAGGGATCAATAGGGTCAGAGTTGATTGATTAATCGACTTTGATTCCATTGATCGTGACAAGATCATAAATAGGTATAAGATCTAGCTGGGGAAGTTGATCTTTTAAAATAGTGACTTTTTCTCCACAAACTGGGGATAAGGCGGCTAAGATAGCACTTTCATTATCATTACCAGCGTGAAATCTATGTCGAGCGGGCATATTATTTCCAATACAACATATGAACTCCCGACACCTTGGTTCGAAGCCGGATGCTCTGGTCTTAAAAGCCTTACAAATCAATGCATTGAAACGCATCAAGTCATCAAAAAACGGTCTAGAACAGCCTAAAACTGCCTAGTGCTGCCACAGTTTATGACACAGTGATTTTATCAAATGGCACACGTTATCCCTCTGCTGAGATAGGTTTTTGTCTCAGGCTCTTTAGTTGACCTTGCTTCGATTTTTCATCTAGCATTTTCTGCTTAGAGCGCCTTGAGCGGCGTTTCTTTTGACGTTTTAGTTTTTCTACTCTTTGTTGTTCTTTTGTTTTTTCATCGCTGACAATTGTATGGTATTTTTCACATAACCGCACTCTTGCAAAATAGCGATTGTCTTCACGGCTTCTGGACTCCTGGCATTTTATCTCAATGCCAGATGGAAGATGTTTCAAGTAAACAGTTGAAGCTGTTTTATGTAGCTTCTGCCCACCCTTGCCACTGCCTATAATAAATTTTTCGATGAGCTCGTCTTCATTGATATGAAGTTTTTCCATCCACTCAGCTAGCTTATGCCATTTATCACTGTTAACCATTAAGTAGGCTCAAATCGTTCAAGTACTCTCTTTTTTAGCTCTTCTACCAATTCAATTATAAAAAGGAATGATATGCATGTAAAGTTACATTATTTGTAACCATGGGGACATAGCAGTTTTGAAACATCTTGCTTATGCTTGACTTGCAAGTAGTTTTAATCTATCATGTTCTTATAGTTACAGTAATAGTAACCTTAGGGTCATGGTAATTTTATGAACTTGCAATCATACATAAAAGATATTCGAAAAGATGGAAGGCGCTGCTTTACTATCCTGGATATTCTTGAGCAATTTCACGTTTCAAATAGTTATGCGAGAGTGGCCTTACATAGGTTACTTAAAACCGGAGATCTGATCTCACCCGCGAGAGGTTTATATGTCATTGTCCCGCCAGAACATCAACCGCATGGTTCTATCCCTCCCCAAGAATTGGTGCCTTTGGTTATGCAATATATGGGGGCTCATTATTATGTCGCACTTCTAAGTGCAGGATTGTTTCATGGAGCGACCCATCAAAAACCCGCTAGATTCCAAGTGATATCAGATAAGCGTATTAAGCACCCATCCATTTTTGGTGACGTGGAAATTGATTATATTTATAAAAAATCTGTGCTGGGATTACCCACACAAGATTTTACCGTGAGTACTGGCTACCTTAAGGTGGCAACCCCTGAGCTGGTTGCTCTTGATTTACTCGAATATCCTAATCATGCAGGCGGCCTAAATCATATCGCCACCGTTTTTTCAGAGCTTTTTGAGGCGTTAGATCCTATAAAACTCATCAATCTTGCGAAAGATACCCATGCAGAATATCAGTTGCAGCGTATTGGTTATATCCTGGATCACATTGATGTGATGGATGAAACGAATGCTGAAATTATGATTAATGCGCTTGCCCAGCATGTTCAAGAAAATAAACCCAATTATCTGCCTCTTGCATCTGAAATCTCAAAAATAGGCTATTCAAGGTGTAAAAAGTGGAGAATTATTGAAAATTCAGAAATAGAGAGCGATTTATGATTCCAGAAGTTTTTATTGAGAATTGGCGCAAAACGGTTCCCTGGCAAATGACTGAACAGATAGAACAGGATTTAATGATTAGCCGTGCTTTGATTGATTTGTATAATGATCCTCATGTCAAAGACACTTTGGTTTTTCGTGGAGGTACCGCACTAAATAAACTATTTATTAGTCCTCCGGCAAGATACAGTGAAGATATCGATTTTGTTCAAAAAAATTCTGATCCAATTGGACAAACGATAGATGCTATTAGGGCACTATTAAAACCATGGTTAGGCGATCCTAAATGGAAAGTCACACAGCGAAGTGCGAAGCTTATCTACAAATATGAATCTGCTAATAAAATTCCGGCAAAGCTAAAAATTGAAATAAACACAACAGAACATTTTCAGGTATTGCCCTTAAAAACAGTACCTTTCTCTATGGATTCAGCTTGGTTCAAAGGTGCTGCAAATATCATTACTTATGAAATGGATGAGTTAATGGCGACTAAGTTGCGTGCTCTTTATCAACGTCGTAAAGGCCGGGATTTGTTTGATTTGTGGTATGTGACAGATCGCAATTTAATTAACTTAAATCGAGTTTTTGATATTTTCTCTAAGTATTGCACTTATAACGACGTCAAGGTTACAGGCGAAGAATTTCTAAAGAATCTTGAGCTGAAAAAGGATCATCGCGACTTTCATATGGACATGAGTGTGTTATTGCCATCGAAATTGCATTGGGATTTCGATGAAGCCTATCAATTCGTTGTAGATAACGTGATTAGCAGGTTGCCATAAATGCAAATAATCAAACTGTATAGTCAAATCTCAACAAGTCTCTCAGCCTTAAGCAATGAAGAGCTGAAGCAGATTTTAGCAGACGGCAAACCGATGCATGAAGGTATCGGTGGTAAGTCCGCCCTAATTTCTATTACCGACACGCCCGTATTTGTTAAAAAAGTACCGTTGACTGATCTTGAGCAACTGCCTCGGCATTTTATGTCTACAGCCAATATTTTTGATTTACCACTTAGCTATCAATATGGGATTGGTTCAGCTGGCTTTGGAGCGTGGCGTGAGCTTGCAACGCACATTATGACAACCAACTGGACGATCACGGGAGAATGCATCAATTTCCCTATGATGTACCATTGGCGTATTTTGCCGAGTGGTCCAGGTGATCTCAATACTGACTATTGGGGTGATATTGAAGAGCACTGCCGGTATTGGGGGAATTCTAATGCTATCCGTAAACGTGTCACCGATCTTAATAAAGCATCCGCGCATATCGCTTTATTTCTTGAATATGTTCCACAAAATTTGCATGAGTGGTTAAGCGCCCAAATTGTTAACGGTGACGATAGCGCTGAAACAGCAGTTGCATTTGTTGACGAACATCTCAAAGCCACAAACAAGTATATGAATGCGCACGGCTTGATGCATTTTGATGCACACTTTAAAAATATACTAACCGACGGTAAGCGGCTCTATTTAAGTGATTTTGGACTGGCGTTATCATCAAAATTTGATTTAACTTCAGCAGAGATAGAATTTTTAAAACAGCATCAGTCATATGATCAAGCTTGTGCTTCTGTAAACTTGAGTCACTGTATTATCACATCACTTTTTGGTAAGGAACATTGGGAAATTCGCCTGCGTGAATATCTTGCCGGTGAACTCAGTAATGTTCCGCCTGCAATTAATACGATTATCAATCGATACGCTCCAATTGCATTGCTCATGGATGAGTTTTTTCAAAAGCTTCAGAAAGAGAGCAAATCAACCCCATACCCTGCAGCACAATTAGAAAAATTGATGAGAACAAGTTCATCGGAGATAACATGACTACCATTATTGAAACAGAAAGGCTTATTTTAAGAACCTGGAAAAAAGAAGACGCTCGATCCTATTTTCAAATCAACCAAGATCCAAGGGTGATTGAGTTTTTACGTGGCCCATTAACCATGGAGCAAGTCAACGATTTCATACCGGCGGTGAATAGTCATGGCGATAAGCATGGCTATACCTTATGGGCAGCTGAACTGAAGGAAACTGGCGAGTTGATGGGTTTTATCGGGCTCAATTATACCGATTGGGAGTCGCATTTTACCCCTGCGGTTGAAGTGGGTTGGCGATTAGGATCGCAATATTGGGGCAAAGGATATGCGACGGAAGGGGCTAAAGCTTCCGTGGATTATGGATTCAGACAGTGCGGCTTAAAAGAAATCGTTTCATTTACCGTACCAGCTAATGTTCGTTCTATTAGAGTAATGGAAAAGATCGGATTAAAACGTGACATGAATGGAGACTTTGCACACCCTAAATTAGCTGCTGATCATCCTTTATCTCAACATGTTTTGTATCGATTAACAGCTAATGAATATTTACAAGTAGAGAAATGAATGAGTGATTTTAAAATAGATTATTTAGCTAACAGGCCTGATTGCCTACATGCCTGTGCAGCTTGGGCATACGGAAGATGGGGAGTCCAAAAAACGGATGGAAGCCTAGAACGAGCTATAAGTGTTTTTAAAAAAGGCATGCAAAAGGATAAGTTACCGTTAACGCTGATAGTTATTAATCTAGAAACAGGCCTTCCCGTTGCTATGGGTAGCTTGTGGGAAAAGGATGGCACTGAATGGTCGGAAAAAACTCCTTGGATTGCGTCGATATATACATTGTATAGATATAGAGGTTTGGGTTTAGCCAAACAGCTAATCAAACGTTTAGAAGAAGAAGCCAGAAACATAGGATTTCAGGAGGTGTACCTCCAATCTGGCTCAGCCGCAAATTTTTACCGCAATCTTGGATACATGGAAATTGAAACAGTAAAAACAAAAGCAACGGCTGCTGGCACAGAAACATTGTTTATCAAAAAAATTAGCGCCGGATAGGAATACTATGGAACGTGCATTCAAGCAAAATATCATTTCCATCCATGTCATCTCCTACCTCTCTATGTTTTACACTGCGGAGTTACATGGGGATGTATCTCTTCCATGCGCTGAGCAACACCGAATAGATTGAGTCGTATCATTGCTGCATAAGCAGCTTTTTGGTCCGGGGCGTCTTTTAATGGCCCGCCTTTTCTTGCAAAATAACAGGTGGCATCATGTTTGTTAATGCCACTATCAAAGCCAAACTCTTCAGTTTTGTCATTATAAAATGCCGAGTGTCCATCAGTCTGAGAGCCATCTAAAATTGTATTACAATCCTTGCTCAGTATATCGATGCTTCCCAAGGACAAGTAGGAGGAATAACCATGTTCCATTTCTTCATGCACTATTAATTTTGATGCTGCTTCAAAGTCTTTTTTAGCTGCTACTGAAGCAATAACATGTACGAAAAAAATGACCGGCGAAAATAATAATGTCATGGCCACAGCAAATACCGTGCGAATAAGTACGCTGATGCAAAGCAAAACCATTGCTGGTACTTGATATAAAATTTTATAACCCAGAGGCGATTTATCATCATGACTATCTATGATTTTTCTGGCAGGTAATTCAAGCAGTGCTAATAAACCACCAGTGCAATAATCAACAAGCCCTAAACGCCATATACCGTAATACTTATGCCTGCCTCGAAAAATCTCAAAAGCGTCCCAAAATCTTCCTGCCAGACCACGCTTTAAAATTTCTGAGAACGGAGAGCTTGCTGCTGGCGCAATAATGATGTTGAACGGATTAAATTTAACTTTCATATGTTTTTCTCACACAACACATGACCTGACCTTGGATTTATCTCAAGTCAATGTTAAAGTGGTCTCAATATATGCATATTATCATGGAATCATCTAATATGGTAACCACCAATGGTTGTTAACGGTGTCGCAAAACCGCGGATATATGGCGCAGGCTTAAATTGATCAAGGTTAACGTGCATGTCCACCTTGATCTAACTTCTGCTAAAACTGCCAGCAACAACT